>NZ_JAUBTQ010000003.1:0-226210 GCF_036702515.1 Microcoleus sp. BROC3 | reverse complement strand
GGCTGCTGGTGAGACAACTCCCGTAGCAATGGTTGCTCCTTCTATCAACGGCTAAGTTTTAGCTTTTGATTGACAAAAAGCGCTCCTAGAAATAGGGGCGCTTTTTGTTTGGGCGAATAGATTTTTACTGCGGGGATTGGAAGTATCTTTAATACGGTTGAACCGTCACTAGAATTTGTCCGGCTGTCACCGTTTGCCCTTTTTCACAAAACAACGGGGCAACAGTTTCCGCAACTTCAGCAGTAATAGCAATTTCCATTTTCATCCCTTCTAAAATTAACAGGCGATCGCCCTCTGCACCAGCATCTCCACAACATTAACCAGAAATGGAAGTTACGGCAGATATTATTTCTAAACCAAAGACCTGACTTGAATTTATGCTCAGAAAAGCAACGCTGCTAACAGATTTTTGACCGCTTCCCCGTCTGAAGACACGGGGTTTTCATGCTATTTTCTATAATTTCCGGTTTTAAGCTAAGTTAGAATGGCAAATTTCTACCAATCTTCAGAATCATGCCACCAGCAGTGCCACTTCGACCAATTCCCGTCACAACCCCAACCCCCACCGGCGGTACCAGTCCCGGAGGGACACCAGGCGGCAGGAATTTAACCAGCGGCCCCGACTCCTTCACGGGTACTGCGGGCGCTAACTTGATATTTGGTTTGGGTGGGCCTGACAGCATTTTGGGCTTAGGGGGAAACGATAGCGTCTACGGCGGCGACGGCGATGACTCACTGCAGGGCGACGCTGGCAATGATTTGCTGTTCGGCGGTGCGGGCCGTGACAGCGTTTTGGGCGGCGCCGGCGACGATACTTTCTACGGCGGCAAAGGTTCTGACTCAATGCAGGGCGACGAGGGTAATGATTTGCTGTTTGGCAACCAAGACACCGATACTTTGTTGGGCGGCGCGGGTAATGACACGTTTTTTGGGGGTGCCGGCGATGACTCGCTGTTTGGCGGCATCGGCGATGACTGTTTATCGGGCGATACAGGCAGAGATACTCTTACTGGCGGCGCCGGGAACGATACGTTTGCGATCGGGCGTTCGGCAGATAATGATTTGATTACAGACTTTACAGATGGTACCGATCGAATTCGCTTGACGGCCGGCCTCACTTTTGGCGAACTCACCACTTCCGCTGGGGTCGGAACTTCGCCGAGTACAATTATTCAGCGTACAAGCACGAAGGAAACTCTGGCTACTTTATTCGGAGTTGCCCCCTCTTCTATCAGTACGGCTGACTTTATTTTTTAATTGGGAATTGGGAATTGGGAATTGATAATTAGGCGGGCGGGTACTTTTTAGTTTTAAGTTTTCAATCTTGAACTTTTTAACTCAAAACCGCTTTTGCTTGGCGAATAAAGTTAGCTTTTGCGATGCAAAGTAAAGCAATATCACAACTTTTCATCTTCCTTTTTCCTGCTTCCTTGTCTCCGTTAAATCCCGTACACTGCTTCGTTGCCCTCTTCCTTCTTCCTTCTTCTCTCTTCCTTCTTCCTAATGACTACTGACGGTTTTCTCAATCTCAACAAACCTGCGGGCATGACCTCTCACGACTGCGTGGGGCGAGTGCGCCGGCTATTGAAACTCAAGCGAGTCGGACACGGAGGAACCCTCGATCCTGCTGTGACTGGCGTTTTGCCGATCGCCCTCGGCAAAGCAACCAGACTGCTGCAATTTCTCCAACACAATAAAGCTTACCGAGGCACGATTCGGTTTGGCTTAACTACTGCTACTGACGATTTAGAAGGAGAAATTATCCATTCTCGACCCGTGCCAGAGTTGAGTTTGGAAAAAGTGCAAGCTGCACTGCCAAAATTTATAGGAAAAATCGAGCAATTGCCGCCGAGTTTTAGTGCGGTGCAGGTGGGAGGAAAACGCCTTTATGAGTTAGCAAGAAAAGGCGAAAACGTCGAAGTTGCTGCTAGGAAAGTTGAGGTTTTTCGGCTGGAAATCTTGGATTGGCGATCGGGGGATTTTCCTGAATTGGATTTGTCGATCGCCTGCGGGGCCGGTACTTACATTCGGGCGATCGCGCGGGATTTGGGCGCACTGTTGAATGCAGGCGGTACTTTGGCTTGTTTGACTCGCACCGAAAGTAGCGGTTTTTCGATCGAGGAAAGTCTCAGTTTTGAACAATTAGAACTGCAATTGCAGCAGAATAAATTCAGCCCGATTTTGCCATCGGCGGTTTTGGGACATTTAGGGGCGATCGTCCTTTCGCCTGAATATACCAAACGCTGGTTTCAAGGACAGCGCCTCCCAATTCCCGAAACGCCCATAGGGGGAGAGGAGGACAGTAGGAACAATCCCCCCGACAACCCAATACCACAACCTCCGTATCCCTTGCAGGTTTACGATCGAGACGGTATTTTTTTAGGTATCGGTCAAGTAGCAAACTCAGAGACAAGTACCATATTGTCTCCTCAAATTGTGCTTTAGGTATCTAAGACGCAAAAAGAAAACAGGTATAATTGGCGCTGGAAATGTTGGCGGAACTCTGGGAGGCATTTGAGGCGCGATCGCACAATCGGGAGACTTGACTGGCAAAATTACGATCGAGGCTACGGGACGACATTTTGCTATTAATCTCATCTAGTGCTGAGGTAAAAATTGTGAAAATATTGTTGATTGGATTAATTAAAGGCTACAAAATGGGGATTTCTCCTTACCTGCCTAACGCCTGTAGATTTCAGCCAACTTGTTCGCAATACGCGATCGAAGCAATAGAAAGATTTGGGGCTGCCCGCGGCGGTTCGATGGCGGTTAAGCGGATTTTGCGCTGTCATCCTTTTCATCCGGGGGGTTACGATCCAGTACCTTCCAAAGATAGCGAGGGGAATTAGTTATTAGTCAAAAGTACGATTTTAGTTATTAGTTAATAGTGCAAATAGGCGTTGCATCCTCGTGGCTAAAACTCCCGAGGGGAATCACTCCCTGAGAGGGTTAAATTCGCAGAATTAGTTGTTTTTATTGACCCAAATTCAGTAATATTACTGTTATCTTTCACAACTGGGCAGCTATATAATGGTACAAACAGAGTACAGGGGATGCGAGTTGATATGTCTGCTACTGCAATCGGATACAAAATGTTGTCCCATACTCTGGCTGTACTCAGCCAGAAACAAGCAACAGGGAAACTGCTGTTAGAACAAGGGGAACAACAGTGGCAACTTTACTTTTTTCAGGGTAGTTTGGTTTATGCCACAGGAGGATCGCACAGATCGAGGCGCTGGTATAGGGCGATCGGGCAACACTGTAGAAACTTTCAAGTGGATCTCAGAGACATTGATGCTGGGGAACTGTGGGAATATCAACTGCTTCAGCGAGGGGTAGCAGCCAGCGAAATGAGTTTGGAACAAGCTAAGGCGATCGTCCACAGCAGCGTTTCGGAAGTGTTCTTTGCTTTGATCGGTCAATCGGGTTTGCGCCGGGAGTGGCGTCCGTCCCAAAAATATTTTTATAAAATTACCTCTTCTTTGCTGCTGTCTTTAACGGAAGTAGAGAAAATTCTGTGTTCTACACAACAAATTTGGCAGAAGTGGAAAGCAATGGGTTTGTGGCTAGTAGATCCAGAACAAGCACCACTTTTAAAAGCGTCGGCCCAGTTGCAGGAAAATCGATTTAGTTCTAATTCTTTGATCGCTTTGGCTAACGTATTTAACGGCGAAAATACTCTTTGGGATATTGCATTTAAGAAAAAGCAGTGCGTGACAGTGGCAACTCGCGCTTTAGTTAATTACATGAAACAGGGTTTAGTCAATTTCCGAACAGTACCCGACTTGCCGTCGCCTATAGAACAGTGGCGCTGGGCTGCGGCGATCGCCCAACCGGGTCGCCCTTTGATTGCCTGTATCGATGACAGTCCGACAGTATGCGAATTTTTAGAGGAAATTTTATTGCCGGAGGGGTATCGAGTCCTAAAAATTCAAGACCCGATGCAGGGAGTGGGCATTCTAGCCAAGAACAAGCCTGCTTTAATTTTTATGGACGTGGTGATGCCGAAAACCAGTGGCTTTGCTTTGTGCAATTTTTTGCGAAAAACACCGGCTTTTCGGGAAACTCCGATCGTGTTTTTGACCGGTCAAGACAGTATCATTGACCGCACGCGAGCCAAATTGACAGGTGCTTCCGATTTTTTGAGCAAGCCTGCTAATCCCGAACAGGTTTTGCAAGTAGCTGACAAGTATTTGAAGGCAAAAGGCGATCGCCAACCTTTAGCAAATCGCCACCATAATTTACTGAATTCACAGCAACTTACCTTGGCAAATTCTTGAAACCAAATTATTCTCAAACAGCATCGCCGATCGGGTGCGTCAGTCTCTAGGGCACCCGATGAGTATTGTACAATAAAGACGCAACCGGATGTGACCAATAACTCTTGTAGGGGCCGGTGCATGATTTTTCTTGATTTCAAAGCCCGGATTTCCGTAAATCTGCCCAGGGCGTATTGATTCTAATACCAGTTCAAAAAAAGAATGCAACAGTAGGCTCGTGTTCCAAACCTGACCGTCATCAGTCATTCCCAAATCTAAAATCTAAAATCTAAAATCTAAAATCTAAAATCTAAAATAGTATAATCCATCTGACTTGATATTAATTATGAGCGATCGCACCCCGCAGGTAAGCGTAGTAATTCCGGCTTACAACTGCGCTGCTTACGTGGGCCAAGCCGTAGATAGCGTTCTGCACCAAACCTATGCTAACTGGGAAATTATTGTCGTAGACGACGGCTCCCGAGACGATACCAAATTAGTTTTAGAGAAATATGGCGATCGAATTCGCTACATTTACCAACAAAATCAAGGAGTTTCCATAGCCAGAAATCGCGGTATCGAGCTAGCGCGAGGAGAATTCATCGCCTTTCTCGATGCTGACGACTACTTCTTTCCAGACAAATTAGCTGCACAAATGGCTGTATTTGCAGCGCGACCAAATCTAGGAATAGTCCACAGCGGCTGGCGTCTAGTCAACAGTAAAGGCGAACCGCTAAAAGATGTCAAACTCTGGCAAAACGTCCCTACATTAGACTTAGAAATGTGGCTCAGGTGGAAACCCGTATTACCCAGCGCCATGGTATTTCGCCGTCAGTGGTTAGAGCGCGCCGGCGGATTCGATCCTCGATTTCCCCCGGCGGAAGATACAGATTTAGTGCTGCGTTTAGCCTTAATGGGATGCGAAGCAGAGTGGCTGCAGCAAGTAACTGTTTGCTACCGCCAGCACGAACAAAGCGCCATGTACAAAGGTTTACCGCAGGCTAAATCCCTGGCCGCAGTCATGGACAGTTTTTTTGCCCGCCCCGAATTGCCGGATAAAATACGTTTATTGGAAAAGCAAATCAAGTACAGTACCTTAGTTTGGATTGCTTGGTATTTGTACCGCACCGGTCATTCTGTTGAGATGGTAGAGTTTTTGCAGCGTTCTTGGAATTATACGCCTTATTTGCCTGTGGAAACAGTAATTAATTGGGCGGAAGCTTTTGCCGAGTTTTCGCAGGATGCGGGAAATGAATTCGATGCAGATTTATTAGGTCAATCTCCCGAGTGGCAGCAGTTAATGCAGTGGGTAATTCTCGGTACGCCAGCTTGATGGAAAGCTTTTCGATTGCACTCATATCGTTTACGGTTGCATAGGAATGATTTAACCGCAGAGAACGCAGAGAACACAGAGGAAGAGAAGAGAGGCTTTTCGCATTTCTTGCCATGTAAAACCTGCCTAAACTTTATTATGCTTGAGTTTGAGTTTCTGCTTCTGTAAAAATTGGTGGCCACAGTTCACAAATTGGCAATTCCCAACCTGGGAAAAGTTCGGGTACTGTCAAAATATCTTCATTTCCCAACACAATTGGTTCACATTCCTGACGATAAACTGTAACAGTTTCTTCGTCCGGGTCAATCATAATTCCCACTTGTGCTCCGAGTTCTATAAAATTTAGAATCTTTTTTTCTAGCGGTTTAATGCGATCGCTCTGTGATTTAATTTCTACTACCAAGTCTGGGACTAATTCTCCGAAATAACGGGGACTTTGCCTGAGACGTGCGGCTCGGACAAAAGAAACATCAGGTGCTGTGAGGTTAGCATCAGGTAAAATAAAGCCGCCTGCGGAGTCAAAAACTCGACCCAAACGGCGGGGATTCACCCAAACGAAGAGAAAGGCACTCAAGCGAATGCCAATTTCACTAGATACAATGTCTGACGGGCCCACAATGATAATCTTCCCGCTTTCTAGTTCAACTTGGTAGTCTTGACCGGCTTCTTTGAAGGTTTTTTGGACTTTTTCTAAGTCTTTGAGTGTCATCATACGATTTTAGATTTTAGATTTTAGATTTTAGATTTAAAATTTTAGAATTATCTGCAACGGACGCACTCTCAATCATATTGGTTATTTCTTATTTTGTCAGGTGCGTCAATCGATTTTAGATTAAAGAATTGAAGAATTATCTGCAACTGACGCACCCTACAGGTTGGTTATTCCTTGGCAGAAAAGGAGTTGCCGCAGCTACAGCTTTGGGCGGCATTGGGATTGTGAAATCGGAAACCTCCGCCCATCAAGTCTTCTGAATAATCCAAGGTGAGCTCATTGAGATATTTTAAGTGCTGGGGGTCGATCGCAACTTCAATTCCCTCGGACTCGCATACAGCGTCTTCTGGGGCTGGCGCATCGTCAAATGCCATTGTATAAGACAAACCCGAGCAGCCGCTCGATTCCACGCCCAGACGAAATAAAGCATTGGGGTTTGGATGCTTCGACTTGAGGCGCGTTACTTCTGTTGCTGCTGTTTTGCTCAGATGAATCATTATGCGTAATTGGTAATTGGTAATTGGTAATTTGGGAGTAGTGTTGAGTTTTGAGAATGTAGGGTGCGCACGGAGCCGTGAACCTCAGCTGCAGAAGGTAAGGTGCGCACCGAGCGGTGCACCTTACCTCTATATTTTTAGCAACTTGAGTTACTTAGCTTTTTCAGTACGAGCATAATCGTCTTGAAAGCGAACAATATCATCTTCTCCGAGATATTCGCCATTCTGCACCTCAATTAAAATCAGGGGGATAACTCCCGGATTTTCCAGGCGGTGAGAAATGCACTGAGGAACGTAGGTAGACTGATTTGTAAACAGAACTTGTTCAGTTTCGCCACAAGTAACTTTTGCAGTACCAGAAACCACGATCCAGTGTTCGCTGCGGTGGTGGTGCATTTGCAGGCTGAGGCGGTGTCCGGACTTAACTTCGATCCGCTTAATTTTATATCCGGGGCCTTCTTCTAGAGTCGTAAAGGAACCCCAAGGCCGCAATTCTGTAGCAGCTATTCCATTGGGTGCAGCAGGTGCGTGCAGAGTAGATACTTGAGAAATTTCTTGAATCTGAACCATGATTTTTACTCCTTGAGGATTGCTTGCTGAATCCTTTGATAAACGACGTTGGATTGTGTATTAACTAATTTATCCTTAAAACCTAAGTCCGATCGCGCGAACCGCTTAGCGGACTGTAGATTTTTGCACTTTTGTCTGCTGTGCCCGATCCACCCATCTTGACCACCATAGCAAAATCATCACAGCGGTTGTTAGCCGGTATTCGCGATCGCCCAAATCTACATCAAATCTTCATTCTCAAAGACCTGTGCTTTAAAGAAGCTTAACGGGAAAAGGGGAGAGATGAGGAGAGTGGGGGCTCACAGGTGTCAGTTTGTCAGTTTGTTACAGCTAGAAGGAGTTATAGGCATAAAATTCATCCTATTGAGTGCCCGGGAAAGAATTCCAACGATCGACATAAATCGGAATATGGTTGAGTAAAATAGCCATGAAACTCACCCAGCCGAGGAGAAAACAACAAAGCCGACGCTGGGGTTTGAAGCCTATGGGTTTGTCGAAGGCCATTTGTCCGGGGGGAAGTGGTTCCAGATGTCAGGTGAGGTGGAAGCCGATGGGATTGGCCAACGCATCCACCACCGCATGGATGTTGGTACTCAACCCGACGAGTGCTACGTCCAATCGCTTCTGTGTCTGCATCCCCTTTTTGGTTTCGCACTGGGAAAAGTGGGCGCGGACTATGGTGGAGTCAATCATCGCGTATTCCTGGTCCGGATCTTCGGCTAACGCCTCAAATACCCGTTGCCACACCCCACTTTTTGCCGATCGGCTAAACTCACATCTTGCACTATTCTCAATAAGTCAGTCCTGGACGCAAAAACCCGGTTTCTTCACGTAATACCGAGTTAGACCGCCCTTAACGTTTTCAGCGGCCTGGTGTGTCATGTTTTTAGCGCGAGAGAGGTCAATTTTTTGAGACGTATATTAGATCGATGTCGATCTGTAAGTTTGATGAAATTGTACTTTTTAGTACCGCTGTGTAAAGTAAAGTTAAAAACTACTACAAATATCTCTAAACGCGGTAATCTATTACAAATGATTGCTAACTGCTTTGCTAAAAAATAAAAATTTTTACAAATCCTATAAAAAAATTAAGGCGCATTAGCATTTTTAGTCAGCTATAATTATAACGGTATTATGGAAAACACGTAATTAGCATTACTTGTTCAAGCAAGTTACGTTATAAAAATTTTCACTAACTATTAGAGATTTATTTTTAATATCTATTTCCTCAGCCTTATTTCACTAAATCTACTGAGATTTTTGTGTCAACCAACCCGTTACCTCAGGAGTAACACCAATCAATGTCACAGACCTCTGCAACCACTTTCTTATCAAACCGTTCTCAAAAAAAGGTATCACTGCGCCTGATTTTAGTATTGCCCTTCGTCCTGCAAATCTTTGCCGCCGTAGGTCTGACAGGCTGGCTATCCTTACGCAACGGGCAAAAAGCAGTTAACGAAGTTGCCAGTCAGTTGCGGAGTGAAATTACCGCCCGCATCGAACAGCAACTCAAAACTTACCTAGACACAGGCCCTCGCGTCACTCAACTCAATGCCAATGCCCTGCGCCTGGGATACTTAAATCCAGATGAAGTCACAAATGCACACCGCTATTTTTGGGAACAAATTCAAGCATTTAACTTTGTGACTAATATGGGTTTTGCGACCAAAACCGGAGAGTTCATTGCAGTTGAACGCCAAATTGATGGTCAAGTATTTCTTAAAATAGCACCCAAGGAGCATCGGCATGAACTTTATCTCTACGAATCAGATAGCAAAGGCAATCAAACAAAACTATTACAAGTCAACCCCAACTACAACATACTCAGCCGTTCTTGGTATAAAGATAGTGTACGCTTAGGCAAACCAGTCTGGCACGAAATTTTCCCATTAGTTACAGGTCAGAAAACCCTATCCCTCCCCTACGCCCACCCAGTCTATGAAGAAAATGGCGAACTGCGCGGCGTATTAATTGCTAATTTTATCCTCTCTTTTATTAGCGACTTCCTGCACAGCTTAAAAATCGGCCGTTCGGGACAGACATTCATTATGGAACGTTCGGGATTTTTAGTAGCCAGTTCCACGGTAAAAGAGCCATTTATTATCAGCAATGGTAAGATGGAACGTTTAAATACTTTAGATAGCGAAGATGATTTAATTCGGCTAACAGCAGGGCATTTAAAAGAAAAATTTGGCAACCTCAATCAAATTAGTAGCGCTAATCAGTTAGATTTTTCCCTAGGCGGTCAGCGGCAATTTGTCCAAGTCATGCCCTTTCAGTATAACAATGGTTTGGACTGGTTAATTGTGGTAGTAGTTCCTGAAAGCGATTTCATGGATCAAATTAATGCCAATACTCATATCACCATTTTTTTGTGTTTTGGAGCCTTAGCGCTAGCTACTATTTTGGGAATATTGACTGCACGCTGGATTACCCTACCAATTTTACATTTAAGAGACGCTTCTAGGGCGATTGCCACTGGGGAGTTAGACAAAAATGTGCAGGTAAAAGGTATAGAAGAACTCGAAGTTCTCGGGGAATATTTTAACAAAATGGCACAGCAGTTGCGCGAATCTTTTACCATCTTGGAAAAAACTAATGCTGACCTAGAACAGCGAGTTGAAGAACGCACATCAGAACTCAAAGAATCAGAAACAAAATTACGAGAACAAGCACAAAAATTAGAAATTCGCGTTGAAGAACGGACCGTAGAACTAAAAGAAGCTAAAGATATAGCAGAAGTAGCTAACCGCGCCAAAAGCGAATTTTTAGCCAATATGAGCCATGAACTGCGGACTCCTCTCAATGCTATTCTCGGCTTTACTCAAATGATGAGTCGCGACTCATCGGTCAATCAAGTGCAGCAGGCAAATTTAGGAATTATTGCTCGCAGTGGCGAACATTTGCTTAGCCTCATCAATGCTATTTTGGAAATGACTAAAATTGAGTCAGGTCGTCTAACTCTGCATGAAAATACTTTTGAGTTGCAACATATACTCAATGAAATTCAACAAATCCTGGAACTCAAAGCCTCATCCAAGCAACTCCAACTAATTTTTGAAAAAGCAAATGAAATTCCCCAATACATAAAAAGCGACGAAGTAAAATTGCGCCAAGTTTTGATTAACTTGCTGGACAACGCAATCAAATTTACCCACATAGGTAGTGTGACTTTGCGAATAAAAAAAATGGAAAATTTGCAAATTACCTCGCAACAATCATCAGCCAAGAACCAACAGTTAACCTTATTATTTGAAATACAAGATACTGGTCCTGGCATCGCACCAGATGAGCTAGAAATCTTGTTTAAACCCTTTGTCCAAACTCAAACTGGTCGCAACTCTCAAAAAGGAACTGGCCTTGGCTTAGCTATTAGCCAAAATTTTGTGCAATTGATGGGGGGAAAGATCACCGTTAGCACTCAAGTGGGCAAGGGAACGACTTTTAAATTTAACATTCCGATTAGCCAGGGCGATGCTGCTAACGTTCAAGTTAAACCGCCTATACAGCGAGTTATTGGTTTAGCGCCGGGGCAACCCTTATACCGCATTTTGGTGGTTGAAGATCAGTGGGAAAATCGCCTATTACTCGTTCAGTTGCTAACACAGTTGGGTTTTGAAGTGTGCGAAGCAGTTAACGGTCAAGAAGCTGTTGATTTGTGGGAAAGCTGGGAGCCGCACTTAGTGTTAATGGATTTGCGGATGCCAGTTATGGACGGATATGAAGCTACTAAACAGATTAGAGCCAAGCTTAAGGGTGAGGCAACTGTGATTATTGCCCTCACTGCTAATGCCTTTGATGAAGATCGCAAAGGTGCCTTTTCAGCCGGCTGCAATGACTTTATGAGCAAGCCATTTCAAGAGGGGGTGCTATTTGAAAAGATGGCTCAATATTTAGGGGTAATTTACGTTTATGAAGAGCAAGAGCAGGTTCCAGCCGCCCTCCTCCACGAGCAGACCCCCTTAGTGGAACTAACCGCTGAGACTTGGAAAGAAATGCCTGCTGAGTGGGTAGCGGCTCTGCGTCAGGCGGCGGTGGAATTGGATGGAGAATTAGTGCTGGAACTCGTGGAGCAAATCCGTGAGTCAAATATGGCTCTGGCAGCGGCGATCGCACATTTGGCAAATAGCTTTCGCTTTGACAAAATCACTGACAGTATCTGCTAGATTTAATAATAATATCAACGCTTATTAAAGAAGATGTTTGACTTATGAGGAACAATGGACGCGATTTGAATTGAGAACAGCAACCATAATAGTATTTTATCAGACTTACGTATTTGTAGATAGTAAATCTCAGCAGATTCAATTTCGACAGGAGCAGTAGGAATAGATATGGCTGACCTCAAAAATCGTTTTCTCGGATATCATCTCACTGAGCAAATATACGCAGGTAATCGAACTTTAGTTTATCGCGGTCTGCGTTCTTCAGATGGGCAGCCCGTCGCCATCAAACTGCTGCGAAATGATTTTCCCAGCTTCAACGAACTGGTTCACTTTCGCAACCAATACGTCATAGCTAAAAACTTAGATATCCCCGGCACAGTCAGAATCTACAGCCTAGAGAGGTACAATAACCACTATGCCTTGATCATGGAAGACTTTGGCGGAATTTCCTTAACTGGCTACCTCGCCACCCTAGCAGCAGCAAGTAGCGAACCTCTAGAAAGTTTACCCATTAACGAATTTTTTCCCATTGCGATTCAAATTGCCAGCGCCTTGGACGGACTCGCTCGCCACCGCGTTATCCACAAAGACCTCAAACCTGCCAATATTCTAATTAACCCCACCAGCAAGCAAGTTAAACTAATTGACTTCAGTATCGCTTCTCTGCTACCGCGCGAAACCCAAGAAATTCTAAATCCTAATATCCTCGAAGGCACCTTACCTTACATATCTCCCGAACAAACCGGGCGAATGAATCGAGGCATTGACTACCGCACAGATTTCTACTCTCTAGGAGTCACATTCTACGAACTGCTAACTGGAAAGTTGCCCTTTGTCTCTGACGATCCGATGGATTTGGTACACTGCCACCTAGCCAAGCAACCGATCTCAGTTAATCGCCTCAACCAGAACATTCCTCCGGCCATCTCCGATATTGTCAGCAAATTGATGGCAAAGAACGCCGAAGGTCGCTATCAGAGTGCACTCGGACTCAAGCACGACTTAGAAATTTGTTTGTCCCAGTGGCAAAAAACTGGTGAAATCCCCTCTTTTAAACTAGGGCAGAGAGATTTGTGCGATCGCTTTACTATCCCCGAAAAACTTTATGGTCGCGAACCAGAGGTAGCAACCTTACTAGCAGCTTTCGACCGAGTAGCTCAAGGGTCTACAGAATTAATGCTAGTAGCAGGATTTTCTGGCATCGGTAAAACCTCCGTCGTCCATGAAGTTCACAAGCCAATTGTCCGGCAGCGCGGCTACTTTATCCAAGGTAAATTCGACCAATTTCAACGGGATATCCCCTTCTCTGCCTTCGTGCAAGCCTGTCGAGATTTAATGGGACAACTACTGATAGAAAGTAACGCTCAAGTCAAACAGTGGCAAACCAAAATCCTGAATGCTTTGGGCGAGAATGCTCAAGTTATTATTGACGTAATTCCAGAACTTGAGCAAATTATTGGTCAGCAATTACCCGTTCCAGAACTATCTGGCAATGCCGCTCAAAATCGCTTTAACCTGCTGTTCCAAAAGTTTATTCAAGTCTTCACGGCTCCAGAGCATCCTCTTGTGATTTTTCTTGACGATCTACAGTGGGCAGATTCAGCTTCCTTAAACTTAATGCAGGTAGTAATGAGTGAAGTTGAAAGTATTCATTTATTGCTAATAGGCGCGTATCGGGATAATGAAGTCTCACCTGCTCATTTATTAATACAAACGCTTGAAAAAATTGGTAAAGCAGGTGGTGCTATTAACAGCATTACCCTAGCACCGCTAAATCTGCCGGATCTAAACCAGATGGTTGCAGATACCCTCAGTTGTACCAGCTCCTTAGCTAACCCCCTCACCCAACTGATCTATCAAAAAACCAAAGGCAATCCCTTCTTTAGCAGTCAATTCCTCAAAACGCTCCATGAGGAAAATTTAATCAGCTTTAATCGAGAGATAGGTTATTGGGAATGCAATATTGCTCAGGTCAAGGCATTAGCGCTGACTGATGATGTCGTGGAATTTATGGCAGCACGGTTGCAAAAATTACCGACGAGAACTCAAGCTGTACTGAAACTAGCTGCTTGTATTGGCAATCAATTTAACTTGGCAACCCTGGCGATCGTACTAGAAGAATCGCTAGCAGATACAGCGGCGGCTCTGTGGAGAGCGCTGCAAGAAGAGTTGGTGTTGCCCCAAAGCGATATCTACAAGTTTTTTCAGGAGCAAACGGCTCTAGATAACTCTAACAATCCCGAGTTATCAGTTCCTTATAAATTTTTGCACGATCGCGTTCAACAAGCAGCTTATTCTCTAATTCCTGAAGAGCAAAAGAAAGCTACCCACTTTAAAATTGGTCAAAAGTTGTTAAACAACACGGCTAAAGTAGCTTTAGAAGAAAAGATTTTTGATATAGTCAATCAGTTAAATATAGGTTTAGAACTTATCACCAATCCGGCGGAAAAAGACCAACTGGTTCAACTCAACCTGATCGCTGGAAAGAAAGCAAAATCAGCAACAGCTTATGAAGCGGCTGTCAAGTATTTAACAGTGGGTTTAGAGTGTCTCGCCGAAAACTGTTGGCAAAGTCACTATGACATGACCCTAGCTCTTTACATTGAAGCTGCCGAAGCCGAATACTTAAATATTAACTTTGGACGCTCGGCGATGTTAGCCGAAATAGCTCTACAAAATGCTACAAATTTGCTCGATACCGTCAAAGTATACGAGATGGAAATGCTAATTTGTATTGGTCAATTACAGATGATTCAAGCAGTCGATATCGGACTGGAAATTTTGCAAAAACTAGATATTTATTTTGTCACTCTAGAGGGAGAGGATAGTTTAATAGTTGATGTACCCAACTTGGCGGATTTAGAAAAATTTCCAGCAATGACCGATCCTTATAAATTGTCGGCTATGCGCATTTTAAAAATTCTTTGTGCACCTGTTTTCATGGCAAAGCCAGAGATTTTTCCCCCCTTGATTGTCACAATGGTTAATCTTTGTATTGACTATGGCAATTCGGCTCTATCTGCTTTTGCCTACGGTTTTTATGGCTTATTACTGTCGGGAGTTGGAAAGATGGATGCGGGATATCATGCCGGAACCATCGCGTTAAAAATGCTGGATAAATTTAATGCAAAAGAACTTAAAGCTAAAGTTTACAATTTATTTAATTCTAATATTAGAAGTTGGAAAGAACATGCTAAGAATAGTGTCATGCCTTTGCAAGAAGGAGTACAAAGTGGGCTAGAAACAGGAGATATAGAGTGGGGTGGTTATTGTGCAGCCAACTTTTGTAGTTACTTGTTTTTTACTGAAAAAAATTTGGACTTGATAGTGCAGCAACAAGCACTCTACATTGATTTATGTATTAAAATCAAGCAACAAATTTCTATACATTTTTCTCAGGTGTGGAGACAACTGGGATTGAACTTACAAGGTGAAGCTGCGGATAAATTTTTGTTGCGCGGAGCTAGTTTTGATGAAACTGAAACTCTGCCTCGTTTAATTGAAGCTAAAAGTGGCACAGTTCTGTTTATTTTCTATGTAGCCAAAGCAATTTTATCTTACCATTTTAAAGATTACGAGCTGGCTTTGAAAAATGCGGTTTTAGCTAACGAGCAAGCTGGAGCGGCTTTTGGTTTTATGCAAGTTGCTATTCTCAATTTCTATCATTCATTGACTCTCCTGGCTCGCTACGATCGAGCCAGCCCAAGCGAAAAACAGCAATATTTGCAGCAAATAGAGGTGAACCAGGAAAAGATGAAAGATTGGTCACACCATGCGCCGATGAATTATTTACATAAATTTGATTTGGTGGAAGCAGAACTCTATCGGGTGCAAGGTTCTGCTCTGGAAGCGATGGATTATTACGATCGCGCGATCGCTGGAGCTAAAGAAAATACCTACCTGAATGAAGAAGCTCTAGGCAATGAGCTGGCTGCCAAGTTTTATTTAGAATGGGGCAAAGAAAAAATTGCTCGGAGTTATCTTATTGATGCCTACTATGCCTATGCTCGCTGGGGAGCTAAAGCGAAAATTGACGATCTAGAACAACACTATCCTCATTTGTTTTCTTTGCTCGATCAGCAGCCACAAGTTAATAATTATTCAACATATCAACAACACCATGTAACTGATAAACAGCCATCTACTATTGGTTTTAATATTCTTCAAGGCAATTCAAATACTACAAAGTTCACAAAATCCTTATTAGATTTGACTACAGTAATCAAAGCCAGCCAAGCAATTTCTAGCGAAATAGTCTTAGACAAACTCTTAGGTAAATTAATGAATCTTCTCATGGAGAATGCCGGGGCAACAAAAGGTTCTCTGATTTTGCTGCAAGAGGGTCAGCTTTTAGTTGCAGCCGAAGCCTTAGTAGAGTATCAAACAGCAGCTATTCCAGAGGTTGATTCACTTGTACAGAAGCGAAATCTCATGCCCGAGCGCTTGCCATTAACGGTAATTTATTATGTAGAGCGAACTCGTACAGATGTAGTTTTAAGTAATGCAGTTACTGAAAAACAATTTGCCGCCGAATCTTATATTAGATCAAATCAGATAAAATCCCTTTTATGTACTCCCATCCTGACTCAATCCAAACTTATTGGCATTCTTTACTTAGAAAATAATCTCACCACTGATGCCTTTACTCCACACCGCTTAGAAATTTTAAGACTTTTGTGTTCTCAAGCAGCGATTTCTATAGAAAATGCTAGGCTTTACGAACAACAAGAGGAACACTCGCGGACGCTAGAGCAGCGAGTGAGCGAGAGAACGCAAAAATTACAGGAGGAAATCAGCGATCGCAAAAAGGCAGAGTTAGCCTTACAACAGGCTAAAGAAGCTGCCGATGCAGCCAACAAAGCTAAAAGCGAATTTCTTGCCAATATGAGCCACGAATTGCGTACCCCCCTCAACGCAATCCTGGGCTTTACTCAACTAATGAATCGCGATTCTTCGCTCAATCAGCAGCAGCAAGAAAACTTGGGTATCATCACCCGCAGCGGGGAGCATTTACTATCATTAATTAATGACGTTCTGGAAATGTCAAAAATTGAGTCCGGTCGGTTGACGCTGAATGAAAATAGCTTCGACCTATATCACCTGCTTGATTCTCTCGAAGAAATGTTGCAACTTAAAGTCTCATCTAAAGGCTTGCAACTAATCTTTGAACGCGCTGACGATGTTCCTCAATACTTGAAAACAGATCCGAGTAAATTACGTCAAGTCTTGATTAATCTTTTAGGGAATGCCATTAAATTTACTCAAAAAGGTTATATAATTTTGCGAGTAATAAAACTGGAGTCGCCGAAACTTGATCCATCAAGTTTATTTATACAAAAAAATAAACTTTTAAGATTGTTATTTGAAATAGAAGATACAGGTTTTGGGATCGCAGCAGAAGAAATGGATAGTTTATTTGAAGCTTTTGTGCAAACCGAAGTGGGCAGAAAAGATCACCAAGGAACAGGCTTAGGCTTACCTATTAGCCGTAAATTTGTTCAACTGATGGGAGGAGATATTACAGCCAGCAGTCAACTGGGTAAAGGGACAATTTTACAATTTGATATTCAGACGCATTTAGCTGAGGAAAATGAACTGAGAACTACACAGCTTTCCCGGCGAGTAATTGGTTTAGAACCTAATTCCAAAGTCTATCGCATTCTAGTAGTTGACGATCGCCCTGAAAACAGACTACTGTTGCTCAAGTTGCTGATGCCCCTTGGCTTCCAGGTGCGTGATGCTGAAAATGGTGCTGAAGCAGTTGCTTTGTGGTCAAGTTGGAAACCGCACCTGATTTGGATGGACATGAGGATGCCTGTGATGGATGGATATGAAGCAACTAAACAGATTAAATCTCATCTCAACGCACAGCCTACCATCATTATTGCTTTAACTGCAAGTGCTTTCGAGGAAGAGCGATCCATTGTTTTATCAGCCGGTTGTGATGACTTTGTGAGCAAGCCATACCGAGATGAGGTAATCTTTGAAAAGATGTATAAATACTTAGGGGTACGCTATGTTTATGAGGAACCAGTCTTAGCTAATTCTGAAGGCAAAAAACTAGAGCAGCCGTTGATGCAAAATTCTTTATCAATTCAAGAAAATTTACTCGCTATGCCCGCAGACTGGCTGACACAATTGCATCTATCCGCGACTCAATTGGATGCCGAAATGATTTTGAAACTGGTTGCAGAAATCCCTGCCAATTATGCCTCACTGGTCAACACCCTGATAGATTGGGTTAATAATTTTCGCTTTGATAAAATTACTAATTTAATTGAAAACCTTACCAAATAAACTTGCTGAATAACTGCCCTAGCCCTAAAAATAAACTATTATAGTGAATTCAACAATATAATTCAGGTAAGAGGTCTCATGAATAAAACTCAAGGCTCAGCAGCTAAAGCAAATATTCTCATTGTGGACGACACGCCGGACAATCTGCGCTTTTTATCCACCATGTTGATTGAGCGGGGATATAAAGTTCGCAGTGCACTTAACGGTGCTATGGCCCTCAAGGGAGTGGAAGCCGCTCCGCCAGATTTAATTTTACTCGATATCAATATGCCGGAAATCAACGGCTATCAAGTTTGTGAAGAATTGAAAAAATCTAAAAAGAATCGTGATATTCCCGTAATATTTTTGAGTGCTTTAGATGATACCCTCGATAAGGTAAAAGCATTTGCCTGCGGTGGGGCGGACTACATCACTAAACCATTTCAGTTTGAAGAGGTTTTAGTTCGCGTTGAAAATCAACTCAGCATTCGCTATCTGCAACAGCAACTCATTGCACAAAATTCTATATTGCAGCAGTCTGAAGCGAAGGAGCGAGAAAAATCCCAAGAATTAGAGCTAACTCTGCGACAATTACAGCAAACTCAGACGCAATTAATTCAAAGCGAAAAAAAGTCCTCACTGGATACAGTAATAGCTGGAATCGCTCACGAAATTAATAATGCGATTAATTTTATATCTGGGAATCTCGGTTACGCAGGTCAGTACACATCTGATTTATTACAGTTACTCGAACTCTACCAGCAGGCTTTGCCCCATCCGGTCCCAGGTATTCAGAACTTTAAAGATCGAGTTGACTTTGAATTTGTCAGATCGGACTTTCCACAAATATTGGCCTCTATGAACGCAGGATCTAAACGTATCCGCGATATTGTGCTGAGCTTGCGAAATTTCTCGCGGCTCGGGGAAGCAGAATTTAAGGCTGTGGATATTCACTGTGGAATCGACAGCACTTTGATGATTTTGCAGTCCAGGCTCAACAGCCCTTCAGACAGGTTCGCTATCCAAATCCTCAAGGAATATGATTCCCTGCCCTTAGTTGAGTGCTGGGCCAGTGAAATTAATCAGGTATTTATGAATATTTTGTGCAATGCGATTGAGGCTTTAGAGTTGAGAATCGCGAATAGTTCGTCAGTGGCGGCAAATGGTGAGCCGTTGACACTCAACAGTCCGGTTTCATCTCTCAACAGCCCTCAATTTCTAATCCCAAAAATTACTATTCGCACGGAGCTAATCGACTCTGAACGGGTGGCGATTTCGATTGCCGATAACGGTGTGGGTATGGTGGAGGATGTGAAAAAGCGCGTGTTCGATCCTTTTTTTACCACAAAGAAAATTGGTTCTGGGCCGGGATTAGGGCTGTCGATTTGCTATCAAATTGTAGCGGAAGCTCACCGAGGGCAGCTCTTTTGTCAAAGTGAGGCCGGAGTGGGAACGACATTTACTGTTGTTCTGCCTGTTAAACATTCCCAGTCTCCCTGAAATGAATATATTGTTTCATCTATATCGAATAATAACTTTGGTAACTTAGATCCTTCAACCTCCCGACAATTTTACCATTTTCCGCTCTCCGAAACTCATCTGCTGATTCGCGATCGAATAAAAAGCGCCAGCACGAGCCTGACATCTTATCATAACAGCATAATAAAAAATAATTTGTAATAGTTCTTAAATAAACTTTGCTTCCCAATATTTTTCACTATACTTAACTTAAGAATACAGCCGTTTTTAAGATTTACTTCCTAAGCCTCCTTTTAGTCAATAGCCTGATATTTTTCAGCCAACCAACCCCTTCATTCTGGAGAAATATTGATAAATGTTACAGACTTCTACGACGAGTTTATTATCAAACCGTGCTCAAAAAAAGGTATCCCTGCGCCTGATTTTAGTATTGCCGTTCGTCGTGCAAATCTTTGCCGCCGTCGGGCTGACCGCTTGGGTGTCGGTACGCAACGGACAAGAAGCTGTCAATAATGTTGCGACTCAACTCCGCAGTGAAGTATCCGAACGCATCAATCAGAAGCTTAACGAATATTTAGAGGCTCCCCACCTAGTCAATCAAATCAATCTTGAGGCTGTCCGCCTAGGCCAAATTGACGTTCAAGACTTGCCACGCCTAGAGCGCTACTTTGTGCAGCAGGTACAGTTATTTCCTACGGCAGGTTCCATTATGTTCGGGAGTCAAAAATATGATGGGTTTATTGGGGCTCTAAAACCCAAAAAAGATACCTTACAAATCATGGAGGCAGGCCAAGCCACAGGGGGAAGTATTCGATTTTATGATATGACTAAAGATGGAGAGCGTATCAAGCTAATTCAGGAAAAGCCTGACTTCAAGATAGAGGGACGACCCTGGTACGTGGCGGCAGTGAAAGCAGGCAAACCAGTGTGGGGCGAAATATTTTCCTATCACGCTTTCCCAGAAATGGTTTTGCCTGCTAGCGTTCCTCTCAATGATAGTAACGGAGCAGTCATTGGGGTATTCGCATACCATTTTTTTCTAACACAAATTAGTGACTTTCTTAAGAGCGTAAAAATCGGTCGTTCAGGGCAAACTTTTATCATCGAGCGCTCAGGACTCATCGTTGCCAGTTCTACCCTGCATCAGCCATTTTTAGTGGAAAATGCGAAAGCTAAACGCATAGAAGCAGCTAAAAGCACAGATCGCTTACTAAGCTCTGCTACGAAGCAATTACAACAGCAATTTGGCGACCTCAAACAAATTGCCCAGCGAGAACAGCTTGACTTCTGGCTTGATGGCAAACGACAATTTCTACAAGCGCTGCCTTATAAAGACGATCGCGGTTTGGACTGGTTGATTGTAGTCACTGTTCCCGAAGCTGACTTCATGGAGCAAATTAATGCTAACACCCAGACGACGATTATTTTATGTTTGGGAGCCTTGGGGCTAGCTACCATTTTGGGAATATTAACTGCACGCTGGATTACCAACCCGATTCTCCGTTTGAGTGCAGCTTCTAGGGCCATCGCAAGTGGAGATTTAGAGCAAAATGTGCAGGTAAAAGGCATAGAAGAACTAGAAGTTTTGGGTCAGTCTTTCAACATGATGGCCCACCAGTTGCGCGAATCCTTTAAAGCGCTAGCAAAGACAAATTCCGAGCTAGAAATCCGAGTAGAAGAACGCACCGCTGAACTTACGGAAGCCAAACAAATCGCTGATACCGCCAACCAAGCTAAAAGTGAATTTTTAGCAAATATGAGTCACGAATTGAGAACACCACTCAATGGGATTTTAGGGTACGCTCAAATCCTAGAACGCTCGAAAACCATGGCTCCGAAAGAGATCCAAGGCATCAGTATCATTCACCAGTGTGGCTCCCACCTGCTAACCCTGATCAATGACATCTTAGACCTCGCTAAAATTGAAGCGCAGAAATTGGAACTGTACGCGAAAGATTTCCATTTTCCTTCCTTTTTGCAGGGAGTCGCAGAAATTTGCCGCATCCGAGCCGAACAAAAAGGAATTGCTTTTGTTTATCAACCCACTTCTCAAATGCCAGCAGGCATTCACGCTGACGAAAAACGCTTGCGACAGGTACTCATTAACTTACTGAGCAATGCAATTAAGTTTACCGACTCGGGAGGGGTGAATTTTAAGATAGAACATCTGGAAATAGGGACAGGTGAAAAGCTACAAAGCAATGAACAAAAACCACCCTCACCAATTCACAAGCTTAGGTTTCAAATAGAAGATACTGGCGTTGGTATGACACCAGAACAATTAGAAAAAATCTTTTTACCTTTTGAACAGGTAGGAGACAGCAAGCATCAGGCGGAAGGAACCGGACTCGGTTTAACAATTAGCAAGAAAATTGTCGAAATGATGGGTAGCACAATTCAAGTAAAAAGTCAGTCAGGAGCAGGCAGCGTTTTTTGGCTAGATTTGGATTTACCGGAAGCGGCAGACTGGGCAAATACAGCCACGATTGCCAAGCAACGAAAGCTGGTTGGCTACCAAGGTAGAAAGCAGAAAGTTTTGGTTGTGGATGACAAATGGGAAAATCTCTCAGTGATTGTCAATCTGCTGGAACCCCTCGGATTTGAAGTAACCGAAGCTAAAAACGGTCAAGAGGGTTTAGAAAAAATAGAAGATTTTAAGTTCGATATGATTATCACTGACTTGGTGATGCCAGTGTTAGATGGCTTTGAGATGATGCGCCGTATCCGAAATATGCCACAGTATAAAGAGGTGGCAATCATTGCTTCATCTGCCAGTGTATTTGCTACAGACCAACATAAAAGTTTGGAGGGGGGAGCCAACGATTTTCTTGCTAAGCCCGTGCAGGCAGAAGAGCTATTTGAGATGTTGCAAAAATATTTGGAAATTGAATGGATATATGACGAACCAAAGAATGTCAAAATCAGCACGATTCCCCTTTCGTCTACTCCTTCCTCCCTTTCTGAATCGACCTCTTTAATAGCTCCCCCACCCGAAGAAATTGAACTCCTATTTGAACTGGCGATGAGAGGCAACGTGAAAGGAATTGTAGAGCGAAGCGAACACATAGAGAAGTTGGATGGGAAATTTGTGTCCTTTGCTATTGAGCTGCGCCAGTTAGCCCAAAGCTATCAAGTAAAAAAAATTAAAGAGTTTATTACATCCCACAGGAAATAAAAAATGCAGGCAGAAAATATGGAAACAAGTACCATTTTAATTGTGGATGACAACCCTAGCAATCTCGACGTGCTGTCTGAAGCTTTAGCTGGTTCAGGATGGGAAATATTAGTCGCAACTGATGGCGAAAGTGCCATCGAACAGGCTGAATACAGTCAGCCTGATTTGATTTTGTTAGATGTGATGATGCCAGGAATTGACGGGTTTGAAACCTGTCATCTGCTGAAGGCAAGTCCGTTGACGAACGAAATTTCCGTAATTTTTATGACGGCTCTTTCTGACATAGGAGATAAGGTCAAAGGCTTTAATCTAGGGGCTGTAGATTACATTACTAAGCCCTTTGAACAAAAGGAGGTATTAGCTCGCGTCAACCTCCATTTAAAATTGCGTTCTTTGACGAAAACTCTCGCCAAGCAAAATTTGGTTTTAAAACGGGAAATAGAAGAGCGGCTTGCCGCAGAAGCAGCGTTACAGAAGCTCGCGCAGGAGTTAGAAAAACGGGTGGAAGAACGAACTGCTGAACTTTCTCAAGCTTTGGACAATCTTAAAAAAGCTCAAGTGCAAATCGTTCAAAGCGAAAAAATGGCTTGCCTCGGTCAGCTTGTTGCTGGGGTGGCTCACGAAATTAACAATCCAGTTAGTTTTATATCCAGCAATCTCCCTCCAGCAAAAGAACATATTGCAGATTTGATCGCGATGGCGAAGTGTTGCAAGTATAGCCTTACTTCGCCATCAGAATTTGAGGAAAAATCTCAGGAGCTTGATTTAGAGTTTATCGTAGAAGATTTGCCTAAAATTATGGATTCAATGGCGGTAGGAACAGAGCGACTTTATAATCTTTCTATGTCACTGCGTAACTTCTCTCGCTTGGATACATCGGCACTAACGCCAGTGAACATTCACGATGGGCTAGATAGTACCCTGTTGATTTTAGGTCATCGGCTAAAAGGTAAAGGTAATCGCCCAGCTATTACGGTTATTAAAGAGTACGGCGAGTTGCCGCTGGTTGAGTGCTATCCGGGGCAAATAAATCAGGTGTTTATGAATGTATTAGCGAATGCAATTGATGCTTTAGAAGAGTCTACGATTAGTTGTCCGCTGTGCGGTGAAAAGCAACAGAGCAATGACAATCCGCAGATTCGGATCTGCACTGAAAAGCTTCAGGGGGACAGAGTGGTGATTCGGATTGCTGACAATGGCCTGGGGATAACGCCCGAGATAATGCAGCATTTATTTACGCCGATGTTTACTACTAAATCTGTCGGTAAAGGGACAGGTTTAGGCTTGTCTATTAGCCGTGAGATTGTAGAAGAAAAACATGGTGGTCAGCTTACCTGCCTTTCCTCAACTGAATGCGGGGTAGAGTTTGTAATTGAGATTCCAATTCAACATTAGCAATCAGAATTCTTTCAGGTGAATCTTTGAAGCTTATGGGTTTCTTTAAGGCCATGTGTCCAGGGGGAAGTTGTTCGAGAGTTGAGGTGAGGCGATTGATGATTTCACAGCATCACGCCCGCATCGCCATCGACAGAGTGGAAACAGCCAGCACTAACCGCATTCCTTGAGTCCGTTGTGGGTCAAGTAAACGGGTATCATGGCATTGCCAACCATGAAATTTGACAGCGCGGTAAACACATTCGGTAAACTGACATCTTGCAGCATTGTTAATAAGCCTTTTACGGGTTCGGATCAACGGCCCACAAGAAAATATACTCTTCGCTTCACAGGTCCCAAAGGCCTGTGAAGCGAGAATGGTGTTCTGGGCGTGAGGTAAAAGGAGGTAGCCTATAGCAGAGAAGGTCGGCTTACTGGGGCTTCAGGTCAGTTAGAATCAACCACGGGTCTTTGCAGTCAGGGTCGCAACGATCTATGAGTGTACAAGGAAGAGATCCACGTCGCCAACCAATTCGCTTGAGGAGTTTGTTTGGACACGATACATGACTAATCCTGGAGATCCTGATTTTTCAAGATGGGGGTTTTCGATACAGTTTCATTTCATCACTTGATTTTCGCCCTAGGAGGGGAGTTCATACTCACGCGGTTGTAACAAACCTCGACCTGTCACGAGTGGGAGAGGGGAGAGTAAGGGAAGGGGAGTATTTTTCTTGTGACTAATGACTAATGACTGCTGAGATCTAACAATTTTCTTAAGCTGAAAACTTCCAAGCTCACATGATTAGAAAATACATATTAGGTACAATAAAGAGCTTGGCACTCTGTCGATCGCAATTTTTTCGTCACTTTTAGGAAAACATCAAAATGAACAGCAACGAACTGCCACAAAAACAAGGCTTGTACGATCCGCAGTTCGAGCACGACGCTTGCGGAGTCGGATTTATTGTACACGTCAAGGGTCAGCAATCCCACGAAATTGTCGAGCAGGCACTGACAATCCTGCTGAACCTCGACCACCGGGGCGCGTGCGGCTGCGAGCCCAACACGGGAGACGGGGCGGGGATTCTGATGCAAGTCCCCCACAAGTTTCTCAAGAAAGCGGCCGCCGCGCAAAACATCGAACTTCCCGAAGCCCGCGAGTACGGCGTTGGCGCGATTTACTCATCGCCAAATCGAACTGAACGCGAAAACGGGCAGCGCATTTTTGAGCAAATCGCGGCAGAAGAAGGCCAGGAAGTGCTCGGCTGGCGCGATGTTCCCACCGACAACTCGTCCCTCGGCGACACCGCCAAATCTAGCGAACCCTTCATGCAGCAAGTGTTCCTCCGGCGGGCGGCAGGTATTGACGAGGCGGCTTTCGAGCGGAAACTGTACGTCATCCGCAAACGGGCTCACAATGCCATCCGCAGGACTAACACAGACCCCTACTGGTATAATTCCACTCTCTCGTGCCGGACGATCGTCTACAAGGGTATGTTAATGCCGGTGCAAGTCGGCGATTACTATCCCGACTTGCACGACCCGGACATGGAAAGCGCTCTAGCCCTAGTTCACTCGCGCTTCAGCACCAATACTTTTCCGAGCTGGGAACGATCGCACCCTTACCGCTACATCGCCCACAACGGCGAAATCAACACGATGCGCGGCAACATTAACTGGATGCACGCGCGGCAATCGCTGTTCGAGTCGGAGTTGTTCGGAGACGATTTGAAGAAAATCCCGAATTTAATCAACATCGAAGGTAGCGACTCGACAATTTTTGACAATGCTTTGGAATTGCTGACTTTGGCCGGGCGTTCTTTGCCGCACGCTGTCATGATGATGATTCCGGAACCTTGGACGGCCCACGAGTCGATGAGTGACGAGAAAAAGGCTTTCTACGAATACCATTCTTGCTTGATGGAACCTTGGGACGGCCCAGCTTCGATCGCCTTTACCGACGGTACTTCGATCGGGGCCGTGCTCGACCGCAACGGTTTGCGCCCTTCCCGCTACTGCGTTACCAAAGACGACTTGGTAATTATGGCATCGGAAGCGGGAGTTTTGCCGATCGCCCCAGAACGAATTGTATCAAAAGGTCGCTTGCAACCGGGGCGGATGTTCCTGGTAAATACCGAGGAAGGCCGCATCGTCTCTGACGAGGAAATTAAAACCAAAATTGCCACAGAACACCCGTACCGCCAGTGGATCGACCAGCACATGGTCGAAATCGCAAAACTGAAAGATGCGCCGGCAGTAGCAGAATCTCATCCCGAAACATTATTGCAGCGGCAAATGGCTTTTGGCTACACCTTTGAAGAACTGCGGTTGCTGTTAGCGCCGATGGCGAAAGATGGCGTGGAAGCTGTCGGCGCGATGGGTGCGGATACGCCGCTGGCGGTGCTTTCCAATCGACCAAAACTGCTTTATGAATACTTCCAGCAGTTGTTTGCTCAAGTTACTAATCCGCCAATTGATTCTATCCGCGAAGAAATTGTAACTTCTGCCGAAACTACGATCGGCGCTGAACGCAATTTGCTCAAACCAGAACCCGAAAGCTGTCATTTGATCGAACTGAAAACGCCGATTCTCAGCAATGAAGAATTAGCTAAGCTCAAACACGTAAATGAGGGCAATTTCCGGTCGATTACACTGCCGATTTTGTTTGACCCCAAAAGCGGGGTAAAAGGTCTCGAACAAGCCTTAGAAGAGGTTTTTGCAGCAGCAGACAGCGCGATCGCCTCCGGGGTGAATATCCTCATTTTGAGCGATCGGGGGATCGGTCCAGACAAAGCCCCTATTCCGGCGCTGCTGGCAGTTGCGGGCCTGCACCACCACTTGATCCGTAAAGGTACGCGCACGCGGGCGGGACTCGTGCTCGAATCCGGCGAACCGAGGGAAGTGCATCACTTTGCAACGCTTATTGGATACGGTTGCGGCGCGATTAATCCGTATTTGGCCTTTGAGACGATCGCCGATTCGATCCGCGAAGGATTGCTGCTAAATGTCGAGTACAAAACAGCTTGCAAAAACTACGTCAAAGCGGCAACTAAAGGTGTGACGAAAGTTGCCTCGAAAATAGGGATTTCTACAATTCAAAGTTATCGCGGCGCGCAGATTTTTGAGGCGATCGGGTTAAACAAATCCGTAGTGGATAAATACTTTGCTTGGACAGCCTCGCGGATTGAAGGCGTAGACCTCGAAGTCCTCGCCCAAGAAGCTATTTTGCGCCACACTCACGCTTTCCCAGACCGCCCAGCCAGCGGACATACTCTCGATGTCGGCGGCGAATATCAGTGGCGCAAAGAAGGCGAAGCGCATTTGTTCAGCCCGCAGACAATTCACGCCCTGCAAAAAGCGGTGCGCGAGGGCAGTTATACGCTTTTCAAACAGTATTCTGGGCTGGTTAACGAACAAAACCAGCAGCATTTTACCCTGCGCGGTTTGCTGCAATTCAAGCAGCGGGAATCGATACCGATTGAGGAAGTTGAACCGATCGAATCTATTCTCAAACGCTTTAAAACTGGCGCGATGAGTTACGGTTCGATTTCTAAAGAAGCCCACGAATCTCTGGCGATCGCGATGAACCGGATTGGCGGCAAATCGAACACCGGTGAAGGCGGGGAAGACACGGAACGCTACACTTGGACGAACGATCGGGGCGACTCGAAAAACAGCGCGATCAAACAAGTTGCTTCCGGGCGTTTCGGCGTTACCAGCTTGTACCTTTCCCAA
The DNA here is from genome assembly GCF_036702515.1 of Microcoleus sp. BROC3. Lineage (NCBI taxonomy): Bacteria > Bacillati > Cyanobacteriota > Cyanophyceae > Oscillatoriales > Microcoleaceae > Microcoleus > Microcoleus sp. BROC3. Next base: position 198,634 of record NZ_JAUBTQ010000003.1, on the reverse strand, counting down.
GCGCGGGAACTGCAAATCAAGATGGCGCAAGGCGCGAAACCCGGTGAAGGCGGACAGTTGCCCGGTAAAAAAGTATACCCGTGGATTGCCAAGGTGCGGAACTCGACTCCGGGTGTGGGTTTGATTTCGCCTCCTCCTCACCACGACATTTATTCGATCGAAGATTTGGCCGAATTGATTCACGACTTGAAAAATTCCAACCGGGAAGCGCGGATTAGCGTCAAACTCGTGTCGGAAGTTGGAGTCGGGACGATCGCGGCCGGGGTTGCGAAAGCCCACGCCGATGTGGTGTTGATTTCCGGCTACGACGGCGGAACCGGCGCTTCGCCGCAGACTTCGATCAAACACGCCGGTTTACCTTGGGAGTTGGGACTGGCGGAAACTCATCAGACTTTGGTACTCAACAATCTCCGCAGCCGGATTGTCGTGGAAACTGACGGTCAAATGAAAACCGGCCGCGATGTAGCAATTGCTGCCTTGCTTGGTGCTGAGGAATTCGGTTTTGCGACGGCGCCGCTGGTGACATTGGGCTGCATCATGATGCGCGTTTGCCACCTGAACACTTGCCCGGTGGGCGTGGCGACCCAAGACCCGCTGCTGCGGAAAAACTTTATCGGCGACCCCGATCACACGGTAAACTTTATGACCTTCGTGGCGCAGGAAGTCCGGGAAATTATGGCGCAGTTGGGCTTCCGCACGCTGAATGAAATGGTGGGGCGGACTGATGTTTTGGAAGCGAAACAAGCTGTGGAACACTGGAAGGCTAAGGGTTTGGATTTCTCGAAAATCCTTTATCAGCCGGAGGTTGGGCCGGAGGTGGGGCGCTACTGTCAGATGGCGCAGGATCACGGTTTGGAAAAGTCCCTGGATATGACGGTGTTGTTGGATTTGTGCAAAGGTGCGATCGAAAACGGCGAAAAAGTACACGCCAAACTGCCGATTACCAATGTCAACCGGGTTGTCGGCACAATTCTCGGCAACGAAATCACCAAGCGCAACTGGGAAGGTTTGCCGGATGACACGGTGCACCTGCACTTCCAAGGCAGCGCGGGGCAAAGCTTTGGCGCATTCGTGCCCAAGGGTGTCACCCTGGAGCTCGAAGGCGAAGCTAACGACTATTTGGGCAAGGGGCTCAGCGGCGGCAAGATTATCCTGTATCCGTCGGCAGCTTCTACCTTTGTCGCGGAAGAAAACGTGATTGTCGGTAACGTAGTGCTTTACGGCGCGACATCCGGCGAGGTTTTCATCCGAGGGATGGCGGGCGAACGTTTTGGGGTGCGCAACTCCGGCGTGAATGCGGTAGTTGAAGGTGTGGGCGATCACGGTTGCGAGTACATGACGGGCGGCAAAGTTGTGGTTTTGGGTCAAACCGGGCGCAATTTTGCTGCGGGTATGAGTGGCGGTGTTGCTTACATTTTGGATGAGGCGGGTGATTTTGCTACTCGCTGCAATATGTCGATGGTGGAGTTGGAAAAACTCGAGGATGTTGAGGAAATTAGCGATTTGCGGGAGTTAATTCAAACTCACGTCGATTTGACTGGAAGTGCGAAGGCCTCGAAGGTTCTGGCTGCGTGGGATGAGATGGTGCCGCTTTTTGTGAAGGTGATGCCGAGGGATTACAAGCGGGTGTTGCAGGCTATTGAAAGGGCGATCGCATCGGGTTTAAGCGGTGATGATGCGCTGACGGCTGCGTTTGAAGAAAACGCTCGCGATGTCGCTCGGATTGGCGGCAGCTAGGGTTTAACATGAGGAATGGGTAATGGCTGTTACTAACAACCAATTACCTATTCCTCGTTATTTATCGATTATCAACTATTTTAGCTAAGTTTGGAATCAGTAAAATGAGCTATGAAAAAAATATTTTTACGACCAACTGGATTACTGTCAAGGAAACTGCCAGGGGATTTCATTACTTGGAAAGAAAAGGAAAAGACTCAGTGGCTATATTCTTAGTGAGAAAAAGCAATGTTGCTAGAAGAGAAATAGAATATGAAGTCCTGATTAGACAGCAGCCTCTGTGTATAGATAGCTCCGATATAAATGAAGAACTTCAGCTCTATCCTTGCCCCATTACTGGGGGGATAGAGACAGGTGAGTCACCAGAGAAAGCAGCAATCAGAGAGGTATATGAAGAATCTGGGTTTTCAGTTCAGGTTTTGCCGTTAGGTAAATATATTGTTGGCACTCAAACGAACGAAATTTGCTATATGTACTATGCTGATGTCAGCGATACAAAGCCGGACATTGCACAGCAAGATGGTTCTTACTTTGAAGCAATCAGCAAAAATGAATGGCATCCTTTTGAATATTTGAGTAAATGCGATTATTCAGCTTGCCAGATCGGATATTTTAAGCTCAAAAGCATTCTTTTCTAAAAAGATGTGCAGTGTGAGTCTGTACGAAAGAATGATTTAGAACACCCTGTGATAAATTGCAAAAAATCGAAAACATTATTTTTTTACTCCTACAATTTGTGCCAAGGCTTTAACATATTCATCTAATTTTTCACTGAGTAATCGCAATTCTTGACGCAACTGAGGCTCCTGTGACCAGTTTTTTTCATGTTCTTTAGGGCTAGTATTGGGGGGACACTGTGCCTCCCATGCCTGTAGTAAAGGATGCCACTTAGATAGAAATGGACGCAAACCTTGATTGAGTACAGCAACAGCAATTCCGCCAACAGAGTTATATGATATGCCTACATCAGGGCCAGCTTCTCTGAGGATTTGACGTGTAATCTCAAACATTTTGTAGAGCGAATTTAGAGCTTCCCGTAACAGTCCTTGGTCGGATTGAAGCGATTCTACAGTAATGCGAGTTACCAGTTCCACATAAAGCGCCCATGCTGCTTTTCGTTCGGTTACATCGGCTTCCCATTCTGCACCACCAATGCCGAAGGGAAGGTTGACAGATACTTTTTTCAATTTGGCTGGGTCTTGTTTTGGCATTTAGTTAAAGTCATTAAAAATTGATCAGGAGAGAAAACAGCTTATTAATTTGAAGTTCTGCTAGTCTTTGTCCTTTCCACCACGCTTCATCATGGGATAGTTCGTATTCTAAATTTCTTTTCATTTCTTCCTTATCACTTTCGTAACCTGTCACCTTATTCATAAAATCGACAAAATCTACGATTAGCTGTCTCTGCCAGTCTTGTTTAGCTAATCCTTTTGTTCCCCACCTGATAGTGTCCACAATCGCATCCAAACCAGCATTATCCATCGTAATCGTTTTGATAGTTCCCCAAGGAAGATGTCCTTCAGGAGCATCAATACTATAAATTACGTGGCTAGCAGAAATCCAACCGTCTTCTTCGCGCCACCCTACACGCTGTCCAAAAACTTTGGGGTCTTTTTTTGACTCTATCATAATACGCTTCTGGACTCTAAAGCCAAATTTACCCCTGCTGTAGTCATTCCAAAGTTTGTCTATGTGGTGGAGAACTTGACTGGGAAATTGTTGGATTTTTTCATCGGTTAGATAGCCTTCTTTTTCTTGACCAGCTACCTTGAGAAGGATCTTTCTAGTTTCTTCGTTAGCTTCTCGCCATCTTGCTGATTCTAATAAAAGAGCTAGACGTACTGAGAGTTCGCTATATTCTTGCTCAATCATGTGAGAACTCCTTCTGTTACTTATTCAATATGTTAGTGAGAACCGCTATAGTTGGTATTCTTGACATTTTTCAATTCTTAACATCAGAGCACAAAAACGTTTAGGCTCATGCTCGGGTCGGCTTCGTTTCCACCATTCTCTACAACAGGGAAGGTGTCCTTGAAGAGCATTCATATTAAACGTCATATCTTGATATTGAACCCATTTTTTTTGACCTTTATTAAGTTCGTGATACCATCCGACCCTTTCGCCAAAAATGTACCAAAAATCTTTTTCGTTTTTGTTGTTATCACTATTTCCGAAAATTTTAGTTTTCATCTTTTGCAAAAAAGACTTTTCTCTGATTTGATGCCATATCTTATTTTGCACGCTAAAACCAAAGCGCCCATTACTGTATTTCACCCATAATTCGTCTATCGTACATAGAGTTTCACAGGAAAAGTTTCTAATCTCGTCTACTCCCAGCTTTTCATTTTGTTTTTTCCCAGATGACTCTAACAGAATTTTTTTTGTTTCCCGATCGGCTTCTTGCCATTTTCCGACTGCTAGTAACTCCTCTAACTGGGCGCAATTCACTTCCAGCACAAGAGAGTTATTTTCTTCTAAGGTTTTCGGTGAGGTTTCTGGTTCTATTTCGGTAATACCCCATGCTAAATTGTAAAATGCTTTAGCTTTATCCTGACGAAAATCTACCCTAATTCTTCTTTGGAGATAGATAGGAAGTTCTGGCTCTTGCAGGGCATTTGGCAGAATAACAGGAATAGCAGCACGCTTTAGTTCAATAAATTTCCAGATAAAAGACTCCATCGTTTTTTCCTGCCAGGGACAGGGTTCACTACCAATAAAAATGGCTACTGAGTGGATCTGCGCTATCTGATCTGCCAGTACATCTTCCGGTAATCTACCAGGAGGCACTTTATTTTTTGCTAACCAAGGTTTAATCCCCCTTTCCTCAAGTTGTTTGGCAATTTGCTCTACTTCGCTAAGGTCTTTTTCGTTATGGCACAGGAAAACGTCAAAGTGTTCACAAATTCGTGATGAGGTTTGGGGTTGTTGCTGAGTAATGCCCCACACCAGTTTTTCTAGCGATCCAACATTATCTATGCCGCTAGCAAAACTTACCCAATTAAATTCTCTGAGAAAAAGCAACTTTTGTGGAAGTTCACCCACTCCTGGTAGCAAAATGGGAATTACTGGAAGACCTGTATCTACGAATTGGCTTATATATGTCCGCAGTTCCATATCTTGCCAGCTTCCTGGTCCTTGTAAACCGATGAAAATAGCGGCAGACTTGACATTGGGAATTGCCTGTTGAATGACATCCTGAAATGGTCGTCCTGGAGGAATTTGCTCGTCGTCTATCCATACTTTTAAACCACGCCTTTTAAGTTTAGATGCGATGGCTTTAACTTCAGGCTTATCCTGACTGTTATGAGCTAAAAAAACATCAAATTCCGGTCTATCTATCATTTAAAGATTCCTCGTGCTACTCTTTAACTTCAGGTATGCCTTTTATTAATTGGGTTATTGGTTCAGGGTCTTGCTGACGAAAATCAACCCGAGTTCGGCGTCGTAGGTAGATGGGAAGTTGTGGCTCTTGCAGGACACTCGGCAGAATAACAGGGATAACCGGACGTTCTTGTTCAATAAATTCCCAGATAAAAGACTCTATTTCTCCTTTTTGCCAGGGACCACCGTTTTTTCCGATAAAAATAGCCACTGAGTTTATTTTGGCTATCTGAGTTTCCAGTAATTGTTGCCAGGAATTGCCAGGACGGACTTCCCATATATCGAGCCACGGTTGAATCTGCCTTTCCTTGAGTTGTTCGGCAATTTGCTCTACTTCGTTGCGGTCTTCGTCGTTGTCGTTGTAGCACAAAAAAACATCAAAGTGTTCGCAAATTTTTGGGAAGCTTTTTACTGGCTTTTGTCTAATGCCCGCCTCCAATTTGTCTAATGCTTCAAAATCGTTTATGCCATTCTCAAACTTCACATAATTTAGTTCTTGGAGGAAGAGCAAATGCTCGGGAATTCCCTCAACCCCAGGCAACAAAACAGGAATTACGGGTATGTTTGCATCCACAAAACGAGTGAGTAGTGACCGCAATTCTAGTATTTGCCACCTTCCCAACCCCCCTAGACCAATAAAGATAGCTGCACAACTAACATTTTGAAGTGCCTGTTGGATTACATCCTGAAATGGTCGTCCTGGCGGAATTTGCTCTTCGTCTAGCCACACTTTTAGACCCCGCCGCTTCAGGTTAGTCACGATCGCTCTAACTTGAGGCTTATCCTGGCTATTGTGAGCTAAGAAAACATCAAAATGTTGATTAGTCATTATTGTCTTGGTAACTGATAAATCTAGGTACAGAGCTATAAACAAGAGCTATAAACATAAGTAAATATAGCACTTCTCACAGTCATGAACTGTAAAAGTCGGCTAAAACCATTAAAGTATCCTGTGCCCCGGTAGAAATAACAAAAACGATAGGTAGGTCTTATTATAGTGGTTTGACGGGAAAGATTGCCATGCAGACACCGGATTTTTTGCGAAATAACACGTTAAAGTCTTTGTCGCGGTAAAAACTCGTTTTCTTAGATCGGATATCGATCTAAACTTCCCCGACCAAACCTACAGCATACTGTCTTTCGTCTATAATTAACCTATGCCAAGGCTAGACACGCTCCACAACGCCGTCAAAAATGCACAGATCGAAGACGGCTGGACGATTACCGACGATCCCTATGCGATCCAGTATCGCAGAACAACGCTGTACGCCGATCTCGCTGCGGAAAGACCGATTGCTGCTGAACGAGGAGGACAGAAGCTTGTCATTGAAGTCAAAAGTTTTATCGGTGCCTCAAACATACAAGATTTAAAATAAGCTCTCGGTCAATATGACATCTATCTTTACTTGTTAGAGGAAACTGCACCCGATCGCAAACTTTACGTCGCAGTTAGTGCGATCGCATATAAAAGTTTCTTCACTCAAGATGTAATTCAATTAATTGTAAACAGACATCAACTTCCGCTAATTATCGTAAATACAGAAGTAGAGGAAATTGTGCAATGGATAAACTAATCGAGTATCCCAAACTAATTAAGCGTATTTTGACCGAGTATGTAGAATTGTGCCGCCATCCTCAACCAGACATCGAGACATTCTTGATTGCAGACGAACAAAACGGTCATTACATCTGGATGAATCTTGGCTGGCAAAAGGGCGATCGCATTACCGGTATCACTGTTTACGTTCGGATTCGCGATGGTAAATTCTGGATCGAGGAAGACTGGACAGAAGATGGGATTGCAACGGATTTGGTGCGTGCAGGAGTTCCCAAGGAAGATATTGTGTTGGCATTTCACGAGCCTGGGATGCGGCAATACACCGATTTTGCAGTAGCTTCTTAGCACTTCATGAAACTTTATTCAGATGTCATCTTGCTGTGCGATCGCCCTGAAGAAGGACTTGATGCCGGCGATATCGGTACAGTTGTAGAACAGCATCACGTTGAGGGACTAGAAACAGGTTATAGCGTTGAGTTCTTCGATCTGTTGGGAAACATTGTAGCAGTTGCCACGCTACCTAGAAGTTATTTGCGATCGCCAACCCGTGCAGACAGACCTACACTGAGCCTTGTTAACTGATATCATGTATAGAATTAGGGAAATCAACAAGCAAAATGATTCAATCCATACCGAAAATATCCATCAAACCTGGATACCGTCCCCAGTCGGATGATAAAACTCCTGAAGCTGATGCAATTGATTTTTACCTACTGCGGCAACTCACCAATTCCCAACGGTGGCAAATGGGGGCAAAATTAAATCGTTGGGCAAAAACTGTTAGCTTGCGCGGGATGAAAAAAGCTTCTCCCTCAACCTACAAAGAGCGATTTGCTCGATCGATATTAGGTAGCAAGTGGTTGCCAATTTTAACCCCCACCAGTGAGCCCTCTATGTGGACGCAAGACCCCAGCGAAATTGCTAGACTGTTGCACCCAATTTTTGAAACATTAGGTGTCTCTTATTATATTACAGGAGGCGTTGCCGCTTCTGTCTATGGCGACCCGAGAACCACACGCGATTTAGATTTAGTAATTGAATTGCTCCGGGACAATATTTTTCAATTAGTTGAAGCACTAGAAACGGCTGGTTTTTACTGCCCTCCAGGTTCGGTAGAAGATATTCAAGAGGGTAGAGGGATGGTGTTGAGCGTCACTCACATGACTTTAGTATTGAACGCTGATATAGTGCTAAATTCTAATACTGAATTCGATCGCTCAAAAATGGCAAGACGACGATTAGAAGCGCTTGACGAAGCTGGTGTAGAACAATTTTGGGTTGCTTCTCCTGAAGATATTGTGTTGGCAAAACTGCTCTGGCGGCAACAGTCTCAGTCTCAAAAACAATGGAATGATGTTTTGGGAATTCTGAAAGTCCAATCTGAGAATTTGGATCGGGGTTACTTAACAGAGTGGGCCCAACCATTGGGGTTGATTGATGATTTGAACCTAGCTTTTACTGAATCAGGGATTTGATGCGATCGCAATTCACGCACTGCGATGGGAAAAAAGGTCGATCGATAGTAGAGAAAATAGTGGAATGGATAAACTAACTGAGTATCCCAAACTAATTAAGCGTATTTTGACCGAGTATATAGAATTGTGCGATCGCTCTTCCCAACAAGACATCGAGACATTCTTGATTACCGACGAGCAAAACGGTCATTACATCTGGATGAACCTGGGCTGGCCAAAGGGCGATCGCATTACTGGTATCACCGTGTACGTTCGGATTCGCGATCGCAAATTCTGGATCTAGGAAGACTGGACAGAAGATGGGATTGCAACGGATTTGGTGCGTGCAGGGGTTCCCAAGGAAGATATTGTGTTGGCATTTCACGATCCGGGAATGCGGCAATACACAGATTTTTCCGCCGCTTCGTAGCGGTCATTTAACTTAACTCCAGCGGTTAAAATTTGACCGGGCAACCATCTTGAAATACCAGCAATTCTCCAGATTGAATTTGCGTCCAAACTTCATTATCAGTCAGCGGAAAAGTGGCAATAACAGCCACGCAATCGTCCTCCTTTGTCAGTTCCCGGAAATCGACAGTTACATCTTCGTCGATCGAGTGAGCGCTAGCAAAAGGTGCTTGTCGCACAATATAATGCAAATTAGTAGAACAGTGTGCGAACAAGTGTTCTCCATCAGAAAGTAAATAATTGAAAATTCCGTGTTGTGCCAAAGTTTTAGTCATTTCCTCCAGTACCGGGTAAATTTCCGCTAAAGCAGGCTTGCTTTGAGGAAAAGTGGATCGCAGCTTTTCTAAGATCAAACAGAATGCTTTTTCGCTGTCAGTCTGACCAACTGGTTTGTAAAATCCTGGACTTTCTAGATGAAAATTTTCCAGATTTCCGTTGTGAGCAAACACCCAATAACGCCCCCAAAGTTCCCGAATAAAAGGGTGGCAGTTTTCCAGAGCTATTTTGCCTTGGGTAGCTTTGCGGATGTGAGCAATGACATTAGTTGAATGAATGGGATAGCGGCGCACTACTTCAGCAACCGGAGAAGCAATCGCAGGTTTTGAGTCTATAAAAAGGCGGCATCCCAAACCTTCAAAAAAAGCAATTCCCCAACCGTCTTGATGAACGTCCGTTTTGCCGCCTCTTGCTGAAAAACCCTCAAAAGAAAAGCAAATATCTGTCGGAACATTGCAGTTCATTCCCAGTAATTGGCACATAGCTTTTAAATCTCTGGAGTGTGGATCGATCGCGCCGCTATTGGCAGCTACAGATTTGCGGTGATAATATTATAGTATTAACGGGTTAAATAAGTTAAAGACTCTTAATATTTTTGCTTTGTCAACCGTAATGATACTGAAGTTAAAAAGTTGACGATTGCTAAAAAAATCGCTCGTGTTTCCCGAACGATGTTAACCGATAACTTGCTCCGCACTGTTTACCGTGCAGACAGCGAGTATAAAGTGTTAGCCGATATCCGGGAAGGAATTGATATTACTTTGATGATTTGGCAGCACCGTTTGAAGGCCCATAATAACCAGCAGGCAATTCAAATCATCAAAAATTAGGGACAAATTATTTTGCTTAAATGCTTTTGAAACTGAATCAGGTGTTAATGACTCGTACTGAAAAAAACGATATATTTTTTATAAAAAGCTAAGCAAAGTTGTATTTTATCATCGATTACATCCGCACTCAACCTCATTAATATTACTACTTAATTATCGGCTCTATAGCGAAGCATTTGGATGAAAATCAAAGACCATGGGCCAGGAATGTATGAGGAAATAATATCGCAGATTTTTGACTTTTCATTCACTACAAAAGCTGTTGGGAAAGGAACGGGAACCGGATTGTCAATCAGCCGTCACATAGTTGAATAAACCGAGGGCGGCAGTTTGACTGGTTCGTCAGTTTTGGGAAAAGAAACGGAATTTACGATCGCCCTTCATCTAGAATAGTGCGTGAAGGGTAGCTATCCCGTAGCGAATCGCCCTTTTTCTCACTTTTTTTGTTCAATTCTCACAAAATATAATTAAATGCCCAATCACAAGTGCGATCGACAAATTTGGAAAATCTTTAGCAGCTTAATAGTGGGATTCGGATTGCAGGCATTATTCAGCATTTCAGCCTTAGCAGAAACGACAGATCCTGAAACAACAGCAAATAGTGCACATTCCGAAGATTCTGTTAATGAATGGTATCAATTACCCGCACCGACAAATAATCTACCGGATAATTTCGATCGTAATCCCGCTCGACAATCAGTCGGAAATCCTCACAATGTAGATGTAACTTCACCGATAAACGCCACATCGGAGCCGCCCGTACCTATAGCGAGTGAGAGAGCAACTCACATATCCGAAGCCAGCCAAACGCAGCCTGCAGAAATACCTCCGTTAGTTGAAGAAAATAAATTAGAAAATCCCCCATTAGTTTACCCTGCTGAAAACTCACTAGAACAAGTTACATCAGTTTCCCAACTCAGCGACGTACAGCCGACAGACTGGGCATTTCAAGCACTGCAATCCTTAGTAGAAAAATACGGCTGCATAGCTGGATACCCCGACGGAACCTATCGCGGAAACCGCGCCCTCACCCGCTATGAATTTGCAGCCGGAATCAATGCTTGTTTAGATAAAATCCGGGAGTACACCGCCAAACAAACCGAAAATCAAGTCAACAGAAATGATTTGATAAAAATGCAAAAATTGCAAGAAGAATTTGCCGCAGAAATTGCCACGCTGCGAGGTCAAACCGACCTCCTAGAAGCGCGAGCTACCGAACTAGAAGCCAATCAATTTTCAACAACAACTAAGCTATCAGGATTCACCGTTTTTGGAATACAAGGGCGCACTCCCAACCGTGCAGATCGCGCTCCCAGAGACGGCAAAAGGGATACCAAAGACCCCGGTACAAATGTCAACTCGATCAACTTCACTCAATTATATTTAACCACTCAATTTAGTCCTCGCAGTAACTTATTAATCGGTTTTTACAACCAGAACGGAAGCAATTCACCACAATTAACCGAAGATGTAAACCTTGCTTATAATTTAGGCGAAACTCCTGGATTTACTATCAGCGACCTCAACTACCGCTTTCTGGTCGGTGACAAGTTGGCAGTGTTTGCAGGGACAGCAGGAGTTAACATGATAACCGGTTTTCGAGGGCCGAATCGGGCGGAAAGTGCAGCTTCCGGCCCCCTTTCTGCCTTCGCCCAAAGAAACCCTATTTTGAACACTGGTTTAGGTTTAGGCGGCATCGGCATTGACTGGCAATTTGCGAATCGAGCCAGTTTGCAAGCAGTTTATTCTACTAACATCCCCGGATTTTTTGTCAGTTCTAACGGGTCTAAAGGACACAATACATTGGGCGTACAACTAACTCTGACGCCAGCAGATCCAGTTGATGTTACTGTCTATTATGTTAACGATTATTCGCCAGATGGTAATTTGATTAGTTTGGCAGGCGATCGCCAATTGACTGCTATCAATCCTAGCACAAATAAGTCCGAACCTCTGGAAACAAATGCAGTTGGAGCAAGTTTAAACTGGCGCATTTCATCGCGAGTTTCTTTGGGAGGTTGGGCTGGTTATACTAATTCTCGCATTCCGGGTAAATCTGGTACAGTAGCAACTACAAATTATATGGTTTTTTTAAATTTTCCCGATTTGTTTAACTCAGGAAATTTAGGAGGAATTTATATCGGGCAACCGCCTAAAATTGTCAGCAGCAATTTACCTACAGGCAATAACGTTCCTGATTTTTTAGATACGGGTTTAGGGCGATCGGGCGGGCAACCCGGAACGACTACTCATGTAGAGGTATTCTACCGCTGGCAGGTGAATGATAATATCAGCGTCACCCCTGGATTAATCTTGATTTTTCAACCCGGTCACACTCCCGATAGCGACCCAATCTCAGTGGGTGTATTGAGAACTTCATTTTCTTTTTAAGAGTCTAATGCTGTGAGGGCGGGTTTACTAGATCGATCGCCCATTGCAAACAATTTTTTTTGGCGAACCCGCCCCGGAGGAACGAACCACAAGAAAATTTAATTTTGTGGAACCGAAATCCTGCCTGTTAAGCGAGAAAAATGCTTTTCGGTCAGCCGACAGTAATTAAAGCCCCAGCGGGATGTCCTAATATTTTTTCTCAGTAAAAACCCGCTATCTTTACTGAAACTTTACACTTAATAGTGATTTCTCCGTTTGTATATTTTTTTTATCCATACAAATACTTAATTATTAAGTTTAAAAAAATACGCATTAACACGCTTGAAATATAATTTTTCCTAACTTAATCTATTATTAAGAAGCAGTAGTAATACTTCTTTAAGTTTAGGTTTAGATAAATATGATTAAATCAACGGGCTATTTTTGGTGTCTGAGCTTTGCTGTAATTTCTGCTATGACTGCCTATCCGTGTCAGGCACAAACGACGGTCAAATCGCCGATAAATGTAACTGAAACACAGGATATCACAAGTACCGAGTCACCCGATGTTACTAACAGTTCTGTTAGCAACATCGGCAAAACTCCTAACAATTCTAAATCTTTTACCGTTTCAAAATTGAATAGCACACCTTCTAACTCTAGTCCTCCTATAACCACTCCTCAAAATCAATCTGCACGCACAAATCCTTTAGGATGTAGATTTTTCACTACTCCTTCAATGCAACAATAAATTTTCCTGCACCTCTGGATAAATAGAATATCATGGCTGAATAGAGGGCGATCGTTTTTTAGGAGCGCCCTCTATTTGCGCGATCGTACTTCCTAAGAATATTAGATTCCAGTAAAAATGATTGATAAAATTAACTCTAGTGTAAATATTATCTAGGAAAATCTGAAAGTTGTTTGAGATCCTTCAAAACTATTTGAGGCTTCCCTTTGTATTGTTCTACCTTCCCACTCACATACACATATCCGCGTCCCAGACCCGCATAACGCTTCTCGATTAACCGCTTCAATGGAGCCATTTCATCGGTTTTAGCATCCGGTATCCACAAATCTAACTTATGATAAACTGAGCCAGCATAAATCAGAGCGCTCCCGCCGATCCATTTATTAATCCCAGCCTGCAAATCGCAGAAAATAGTAATAGATTTAGCTCTCTCAGAAGCAGCTAAAATTTTTGGGTAGTGCAACCTCACAGAAAGCGCTTCTGCGGTTGCTTCTGCCAACCGAAACTCTTCAACAATAGAGCCTCGCATCGACCACCAAGGCAGTAAATTAGCATAGTTGCGAGAGGGAATTTTAGCATTAGTAATCGGATTCCAAATCACCAAATTGTAGGCTTTGGCTACAGATTCAGCCTCAGTCATTTGGCGGTGATACAATCTGGAGCGCCCGTATTTCACAAAGTATGGACTCCAGCCTTCTGCAATCAGTTTTAGATTGTAATTTTCTGCGTCTTTATGTACGTAACATAGGAGGCGGCCGTAGTTATCGCGGTGTTTTTCCACCGCAATTTCTATCGGGTCATCTGTATCAAATTCAATATCAACTTTAGCAAGTCCGCCATCCGCTGTGGCGAAATATTTTTTAGCCATTTCTGAAGCTGCTTTCCCCGCCGCAGTTACAGGTTTGGAGCCTCCCGAATGACTTTCTTCTGTATCGACGCAAATTAGGCGCAGAGACTCGGTTTTGCCGTTGAGAGAAATTTTGATGGTGTCGCCGTCAACCACTTTAGTTACTTGCAGGTTCGGAATTCTGGTTGCCATATTGTGAACCCTGTTGAACTTGAGATGTGATGCACATATTGGTCGAATTATACACGAGTTCGCTATTGATAGCAACTGTAATTTTTGTTGTTTGTATTAATATTTGCCAGCGGTCGCGTATTTGATTAAATCGGGAAAAAAATCCCGAAAATCGGATTCTAAGCGCTGATAGTTAGCTGTCAAATCTTCTATACCGCTTGCCAAGTTATTTGTCCTTTTGAGTCGCGCCGACATTCTTGTAAGAGTGATGCCGATTTCGGCAATTTCCTGATAAGATGAAAGCAAGTCGCGGGCAATTATTGTTGGCAGCACCCGCTGGAGAGATTCAGGCAATATATCGCGATTGTCTTGCAGGACTTTATAGACATGGCGAGAAAAATCGGGGAGCGGAATTTCTGAATATTCCAGCCAATTTTTAGCCAAGAAGTGGTCGTAAAACACGTCAATCAAAACTCCAGCAAACCTGCGTCTATCAGCGCAAATAAGGCTTTTACTCGATCGCACTATTGGGTGAGAGTCGGTGTAGCTATCTACTTTGCGGTGCAAATCGATGCCTTTTATAATTTCCTCGGAATAAAGGTTGACAGCCGAACCTTTGACAAAATCTCCTAAGAGGTTGCCAATCAGGGATTCTGGCGTGCCTTTTGATAAGAATAGATGAGCCAAATAATTCATTGCTACAGTAAAAATATCTAACATAGCATAAGGAGAAAGAATAATGGCTGTCCTGGAATGTGTAAAACCGGGTGCTAAACTCGGTCAAATTATTCTTGCGGCCGCTCTTACTGTTGCCGGTGCTGTCGATCGCGTTTTGGCAAAAATTCAAGACTTGGAATATGACCCAGAAATTCGTCATGTCAACTATCCGTCTGGAGTTCACGTCTTGGCAATTGTCAAAGACGAACAGCACAAGCAAGCAGTTGATGATGACTACTTGCTGGAGGATTGGCTACAGGTAAGGTCTGAAATTAACGCCGATGCCGTTCATCTGTGGCGCGGTAAATAAGCTGTTTTTGGTATATCCGTGAATCTTGGATAACAAAAGAGCGATCGCCTAAATGTAGTATGCAGGCGATCGCTCCACCCGCGTTCAAATATTGCTTGCGATCGGCTACATCTCTCGACGGAACGATCTAATAGCTTCCCCAGCATCAGTTTCCGCCATCAAAATATAGAAGTTCTAGATAAGTCATAAACGAATGCGAATCTCTCCCTCTTTAGCATAGATAACAGCTTGCATAGGAGCAAGAAAATCCATCCCTAGCAGACCGTCTACAAAAGTGGTCGCAGGTAACGTGTAGGCAACTATAGGAAAATTTTCTAAACGCTCGCCCAAGCAATTAAACCAAGGCACAGCTACTACTGGTGCTTCCACAATACCACCACCTGCTGATGTCCTAATTCTAAGTAGAGGATTTTGGATATCGCAACCAAGAGCTTCTAATATATTTACCCGCAAGACGGTATAAGTTGAGCCTGTATCAACTAATAATCTGAATTGTCTGACAGTATTACTTGTGCTGGAGGCAGCAGCTTTTAAGACGAGTAATTTTCCGTAACGCGAGCACCTATAAAGTTTTTGTGAAGTCACGACAGCACCGAATATTCATCAGGAACAGGGCCAGTGTATTCTATAGAAATTGACCGGACATCTTGAAATTTTGTCAAAGCTTGGTCTATTTCTTCTCGCTGCGGTGAATGAGCTAAAACTTCACCACGAATCACATTCCATAAAGCGTCTGATTCAGTATCAGCAATTAGCACCCACTCGCGGGGATAGCGATCGCGTATTTCTGCCACAGTCAAGATTTCCCCTGTGGGTTTGTAATCCGACCCATTGTTATTTAGAATCAGAACTTGAGAGGGCAGGTCGGTTTCTGCTTGAGTAATTTCTTCATTTAATAGTTGCCAAAGTCGGCGTTTTTCTTCGAGTGGGAGGGAGGCGAGCGCATCTACTAGGACTTGAAAAGGAATTTGCAACTGTACGGTTTCTGGGAGCATGGTATGTCTCAAGGGAGGTTGAGGTAATTTCTATGATAACTCTTGAATTAGCTGATAACTTAGCTTTACCTAGATAATTCTTGAATACCCAACTCAGGCTAGTTACCATAATACATCACCCATTTTGTCAATATGATAAATTTCATTGGACTTCATCACTTGAGCAATTCCTTCTGTAAAGTCAGCAATTTCATCAAATTGGCATTGAATTACTATTTGAGCTTTCTGATTAACATACCCCCATTGATTACCAACTTTGACTCGCCCTAAACCCTCACAAAGTTGAGTTGCTTCATCAAATTCCAGCTTACCTAGTAGGCGACCACTCTGATCTATATACCCCCATTTATTATCTATTTTGACTGCTGCGATACCCTCCGAAAAACTAATCGCTTTATCAAATTGAGGGGTTATAATTACGTTATCGTTCTTATCAACGTAACCTATTTTTTCCCCTATTTTAACTGGAATTAAGCCTTCACAAAAGTTTCCCGACCAATCAAATCGAGGTTTAATTAGCATTCGCCATACATTGTTTATATATCCATACTTATTACCAACTTTAACTCTTGCAAGACCACTAAAAAATTTTCCAGCACTATCATATCTAGGCTGTATTACTATCTTTCCAAGATTGTCAATATAACCCCAGTTTTCTACTATCTTCACTGCTGCTAGACTTTCCGAGAACTCATGAGCATAATTGAATTCAGGTGAAATTACTATTTCATTCTTCTCATCTCGATATCCCCACAAATCACTTTGTTGAAATGGTACTAGCTGAGTATTCATTGCATACAATCTCCCTATTTTAATCAAATAAATACTGGATTTCCCTCGATTTTTATCTTTGCATCTCGCTGCGACTGCAGTTGGCAGAGTTTTCCCGCTGAGACGGAGATCGATCGTGGGCTGCCAGGAAATTGAAGTAGTCTTCTAGTTGTATCGCTCGCTGGGCAGAAAGCTGATAATAGTATAATAACTTCTTTTAACAAAACCGCAGATAAACCAGATTACTATCCGCGTTTATCTGCGTTTATCTGCGGTTACAAAATCCCCCTAGGCACCTCCCCGCAATTTATCCAAAACCGTCCGGTCTTCCAAGGTCGAAGTATCCCCAGAAACCTCTTCTCCCGCAGCTAAAGAACGCAGCAATCGGCGCATGATTTTGCCGCTGCGAGTCTTCGGCAAAGCATCGGTAAATCGAATTTCGCCGGGACGGGCGATCGCCCCAATTTCCTTAACAACGTGCTGCTTCAACTCAGACGCCAATTCATCGCTAGGTTGCTGCGAGTTGTCCAGCGTGACAAAAGCCACAATGTCCTCACCTTTAATCTCATCCGGTTTACCAACAACCGCAGCTTCCGCCACCGCTGGATGCGATACCAAAGCTGACTCGACTTCCATCGTGCCGAGTCGGTGTCCGGCCACATTAATTACATCGTCAACGCGGCCCATTACCCAGAAATAACCGTCTTTGTCCTTGTGCGCGCCATCTCCCGCAAAGTACACGAATTCGCCATCTTTCGGGTGCAAATATTCCCAATAAGTGCGACGGAAGCGATCGGGATCGTTGTAAAGCGTCCGCATCATTCCCGGCCAAGGATGTTTCACAACTAAATAACCGCCGCTTTCGTTAGTTACTGGTTCGCCATCTTGGTCAACAACATCAGCCACAATTCCGGGGAACGGTAGGGTTGCAGAACCGGGTTTTGTAGGAATTGCACCGGGCAAAGCGGTAATCATAATTCCCCCGGTTTCTGTTTGCCACCAAGTATCGACGATCGGACAATTCGAGTTGCCAATTACGCGCTGATACCACATCCAAGCTTCAGGATTAATCGGTTCGCCGACGGTTCCTAACAATCGTAAAGATGACAAATCTCTGGCATTTGGCAATTGTTCACCCATTTTCATAAAGGTGCGAATTGCGGTGGGTGCAGTGTAGAAAACTGTGACGCCGTATTTTTCAATTACATCCCAAAAACAGCCGGGATTAGAAGGGCGAGGAGCACCTTCATACATTAAAGTGGTCGCACCGTTGGACAGCGGCCCGTAGACTATGTAACTGTGTCCGGTAATCCAGCCTACATCAGCGGTACACCAGTAGACATCGGTATCTTGGAGGTCGAATATCCACTTGGTTGTCATGTGGGTATAAAGGTTATAACCACCAGTTGTATGGACGACTCCTTTCGGTTTTCCGGTACTTCCAGAAGTGTAAAGAATGAACAGCAAATCTTCGCTATCCATCGGTTCGGCGGGACAGTCAGCGGATGCACCTTTTTGCAATTCATGCCACCAGCGATCGCGCCCTGGTTCCATATCAATTTGCTGTTTGGTGCGCTGAACTACCAGAACGTTGGTAACGCTGGGTACGGCATTATTTGCTAGTGCTTTGTCTACTTGTGTTTTGAGGCCAACTGCTGTATCTTTGCGGAAGCCTCCGTCAGCGGTGATGACGAGTTTTGCTTCGCCGTCGTTAAGCCGATCGCGCAAAGCTTCTGCACTAAAACCGCCAAAAACAACGCTGTGTACTGCACCGATTCTGGCGCAGGCTAGCATGGCGATCGCAGCTTCGGGAATCATGGGCATATAAATGCCGACGCGATCGCCCTTTTGGACTCCCAATTCTTTGATGACGTTCGCCATTTGGCAGACTTCGCGGTGGAGTTGCGCGTAGGTGAGGGTGCGGGAGTCTCCGGGTTCGCCTTCCCAAATCAGGGCGGCTTTATTTTTGCGCCAAGTGGTTAAGTGGCGATCGAGACAATTGTAAGAAATATTAATTTTACCGTTGACAAACCATTTAGCAAAAGGCGGCTGCCAGTCGAGTACGGTATCCCAGTTTTGGAACCAGTGCAATTCTTGGGCGGCAAGTTCTGCCCAGAATGCTTGGGGGTCAGCTTTGGCTTTGTCGTAGAGGGCTTGGTACTCTTCTAAGCTTTTGATGTGAGCTTTTTCGGAGAATTCAGCGGGCGGGTGAAATAGGCGTTTTTCATGAAGAATTGATTCGATGGTATCTTGTGACATTGCTTTTTCTGTAACTGCA
This sequence comes from Microcoleus sp. BROC3, assembly GCF_036702515.1. Lineage (NCBI taxonomy): Bacteria > Bacillati > Cyanobacteriota > Cyanophyceae > Oscillatoriales > Microcoleaceae > Microcoleus > Microcoleus sp. BROC3. The sequence goes on along the minus strand of NZ_JAUBTQ010000003.1, from coordinate 179,720 downwards.
TCTACTTCTTTAAACTATTTTGTACGCAATTGACCGCAAAAATATCTTTAGTTTCGTTAAGAATTTTGGTTATTGTGTAAATTTTGGGGCTGGGGCTGTTTATTTAAAAATTATAAATGCCTCGAATTTGGAGGCTAAATAAAGTTCGATCGAGCTTGGTTTTGGGCAAATTTTTTATATAAAATATTGTAGAATTTTTAGTTTAAAAATATAAGGATGTGAAGCTGCTTGAAAAGAATTATTCAACCTGAATGATAGGGGAAAGCATGACCCAAAATTTAGAAGCAAGCCAAGTTTCGCTAAATGACGTTCGCCGCCTTCTCAAACTGGAAGAGCGAGAAGGAGATGCCTTCACAGATTTTTTCTCTCTGGAACCGCTGTCAGAATTAGAAAAGCAGGAAATATTAAAAATTAGAACTGACTTTTGACGCTACTTATCCGCCGGAAAAGTTTCAGAAGAACTGGTTAAATTTTTAGTGCTTTCACCCTTAATGAGATTAGCAGGATTTTTTGATATTCCGATCGTGCTGACAATGGAAGATAGCATCCCGATCCAGGTTGAGGATGGGGATACTTTAATTAAAGGGCGCTTGGATATTTTAGCGGTAAATCAGCCGGATGCAGAGCTCGCGGCGGCACAGTTTTGGATTTTGGTAGTCGAGGCGCAAAATAGTGCGATCGATCCTTGGGCCGGTTTGCCGCAATTGCTGACTTATACTTATAAAAGTTTGCAGCAGCAATCGTCTGTTTGGGGATTGACGACGAATTGACGTAACTATCAGTTTGTGTATCTGACGCGGGGCAATCCTTGCACTTATCAGATTTTACCGGAATTGAGTTTGACTGACAGAGAGCGATCGCTCTTGTTGGCGCAAGTGTTGAAAGCTATTTGCAAGTTGCAGAATGTGCAGTTGCAGTTGGCTTAATCTCTGCAATTAAAATCTGTGCTTGCCTGTACTGCCTAGACAGATATTCTGTAAGATCGCGAGCAACCACTGTAGTCCCTAATCGCCCTCTTTCCTCGATGCCAACTGTTGTTAACTTTTGTTGGGAAACGGCTGGGAAAATTAGAAATCAAGATTTGTTAAAAAATTGCAATAGGGAATGACAAAATACAAACTTTTCTATACAATAATAAACGGTTAAGCCCTACAAGTGAAGGTAAAAAAGTGTCTGAACTTAGACAAAATTTAATTACCAGAGATTGGGTAATCATCGCCACCGAACGGGCGACAAGACCAGATCAATTCGCTAACAAAAAAAAGTGCGAAATATTAGTGCCATCGCACCGTGCCGATTGCCCGTTTTGTGTGGGAAATGAGGAAGACGGAACCTTAGAAACTTGCCGTTTGGGCGATCGCGCTGGCTGGAAAGTCCGGGCAATTCACAACAAATATCCCGCCCTCTCCCCGACAGCAGAATGGATGAGGATATCATCGGGAATTCACCGCACGATGGCGGGAATCGGCATTCACGAGGTAATTGTCGAACACCCGCGACACGATTTGACGACAGCTTTGTTGAGCGTTGAAGAAGTTGAAAACATACTTTTAGTATACCGCCAGCGCTATGTAGAAATTAGAAAAAATCCCTACATTGAAACAATTATTATCTTCAAAAATCACGGGGAAACTGCCGGAACTTCTCTCGAACACCCCCACTCGCAGATAGCAGCGACGCCGGTTGTACCCAGCCAATTTCGCAGTCGCATCGACGAAGCTATTAGATATTTTGATGACACGGGGGAATGTCTGTTTTGCCGCACTTTGGAAGACGAATTAGCGGCGAAGGAAAGAGTGATTTGTGAGAGTGAACATTTTGTGGCTTTTATCCCTTACGCTGCACTTTCACCGTTTCACACTTGGATTTTTCCGCGCCGCCATTCATCTTCGTTTGATGAAATTACTGATGCGGAAATTACGGATCTTGCTGATACTTTGAAAACTGTACTGGCTAAGTTTTATTACGGATTGAACAATCCAGATTACAACTATAATATTCGATCGGTGCCGATCGCCCAACGGTCCACAAAATACTTTCACTGGTATATTGCAATTATTCCCAGAGTCACCAAGCAAGCTGGGTTTGAGTTGGGCAGCGGGATGTTTATCAATACTGCTTTGCCCGAAGAAAGTGCGGAATTTTTGCGATCTATCGAAGTTCCTAGCGAAAGTCATTTCCCGCCGATATAAAGTATCCTGCATCACAATACCTCAAATTGTAGTGGAAATGCACGCAGGCATTTTGAGTTGCGAGTCTGTGTTGGGGAAGGAAACTGATATTATTTTAAATTTGATATTTGAGATTAGAAAATTGGGAAGGAGGCATGATCTAAGAGTTTAGATCGCAGCTTACAGTTACATTCTTTTTTGAAACTGGCATCATTTACGAGATCAAGCTATGAACCTACAAAGACTAAAGACTTATGAATTTTACCCAACTCACAATAAACTTTCGACATACTGCCAGCAGTCGTCGCTAAAAGTAGCTCTCAACATATCTCTAATTTTAGCGTCGATCGATAATATCCCCTCCCCAGAGTCGCCATTCTCGTTGATTTCGCCACTTTCATCAGACAAATGTTCTTGGAGGTGGGCGAGAGTATCGGCGAAATTTGCCAGAAAATAATGTTCCTGCACCCACGCTGTCGGATCTGGTATTGCTGCACTCGCAAAAGCTCGATCGACTAAATCTTTTTTGGCAACATCGTCAGTCTGGTTTTTCATGTTGAGTTCGATTTAGATAAAATGTGTAACCGATCTAATCTTAAGCTTAATTTTCAACCGGATCGCGATCTGGATCGACCACTGCTGTGACAAATTCGTGTAGTTTGTGCGATCGCGATCGTGATTTTTTTATCACTTCCGTGTTATTATACCACATCAAACTCGATTACCAATTATTTTCACCTCCGGCAAAATACACTTGGGCAGCATCCCGTGAACTCCTTTCTGAGGCTTGTTGACCACCTGCGTAATCCGAAAATTGGCAGCTATTGAACACAAAACATAAGCATCTTCCTCTTTCAAACCCCCAAAAGTTTGCAGCCAATAAATCATCTGTTTTAGTGCCAACTCAAAAGCCTCATCTAACGTCCGCCCGAACCCCATAATCACAATATCAGCAAGCGTTTCCGCAAAAGGAAAATCCAGAAATAAATCCTTGCGTAGAATAATTTTAATACTGCCGTTCATCGAAGTTTCAATGGCAGTACCGTCAACTTCACCGTCTCCTTGTGCCGAATGTCCGTCGCCGACAGACAGTAAACCGCCGCGCAGAAAAACAGGTAAAAATAACCGCGTTCCTGGTTGGAGCTCCTGATTGTCCATATTGCCGCCGTAGCGCTGTGGAGGAATAGAAGAACGGTTGATTTCTGAATTGGCAACGCCGATAATTCCAAAAAAAGGATGCAGGGGAATCCGAATGCCGCTACCTGGGGGAAATTCCGCAATTTTTTGCTCTAAATCTAGCGGAATAAACCGCAATTTAGGTTCGCGAAAATACTCAGGCAAAGCTCCAGATCCGGCGCGAATTGCATTAAATCCTACTGGTAAACTCGGGTAAACATCCTCAATGTGAATTTCTAAAACGTCTCCAGGTTCGGCATTGTTAACATAAATTGGCCCTGTTAGCAAGTGGGGTCCGGGGCCTACTTTGCGGTTGGAAGGCAAATTCTGACAAATATCTAAAAATTCCGGCGTCAGAAATTCGGGCGGGGCCTTGTCAGCAACATAATATCCTGAATAGGTTTCGATATCGATGCGATCGCCCGAATCCACCCTTAAAGCCGGTTCAATATTCGGAGAAAAACCGCCCAAGTGTACGGTGTTGCAGTTAGCCTTGAGAAGGTGGCGGGTCATGGGATTTTAGATTTTAGATTTTAGATTTTAGATTGAAGGAAGGGTGTTAAGAATGTTATATCGCAAGTCTCAATTATTTTTGAGAAAGATTTTTTTTTATGAACCGCAGAGGGCGCAGAGGGCGCAGAGAAATAGAATTGAGAGATCGGAAGATGTGAAAAAATGGTTGAAGTTTGTTAGATAGGAGATATTTTACTAATTTCTTAACTTTTTGATAACGTTGGTAGTTTAAACTTTAAAGTGGGCGGGTTTATATGTATTTGGGGGGGAGTTCTGTTTGGCTGGTGAAACCCCCCCTACAACTAATGACTAATGACTTATGTTAACGCCTTTGCCCAATAAAGTAGAAATTTCTCAAGGTTATTCTCGCAATCCCTGGTTTTTTGCTGTTTTGATTTTGATTGTCCTATTGCTAGGTTTCATTATGCCATCTTACCTCAACGAACCTCAACTTTTAACCGATCCGTTTTTGCAACTTCCAACAGCAAACTCGGTGCGAGTTGTCTGGTTTACCGAGTTTGCCGGTACTCGCCACACGGTTGCTTACGGCGAAAATCTGAATGAAATTGCGACTGCAAATACTACGAAGCTAAGCCGCACTCGCGAAGACAAAGACTCGCGCATTTCCGATGAAATCAAACAAAGCATAATTGACAGCAATTCAATTGTCCGCGACATCTGGCGCCACGAAGCAGAAGTCCCCAATTTAATGCCCGGTGTTCGCATTCCTTATCGAGTCACCAGCGAAAGGAAAGACGGCGCATCTGTCAGCAGCAAAATATTCACTCTTTCTCCGACACCAGCAGCAGGAATTGCGCTCAAAATACTCCTCACTTCCGACCATCAATTGATGCCTATGACAGCAGCAAATCTCCAGAAAGTAGCCGAAACAATTGGGAGAGTTGACGCGGTTTTTATGGCAGGGGATTTAATTAATATACCCGATCGCGCTTCTGAGTGGTTTGACGACTACCAAGGCCGCGCCTTCTTTCCCGCTATGCAAGGTCGCGCATTTTCCGAACTGGACAAAAACGGCATCAAAACCGTTTACAGCGGCGGCGAACTGATCCAACACGCGCCTTTATTTCCCGCCATTGGCAATCACGAAATTATGGGTAGGTATTCAAATTGCAGCACACTCTACGAGCAGTTTCACGATCCTTTTCCCCGTGCCGCTGCCGAGAAAATCTACGCTCAACGTGCTGCATCTTTGAATCCCAATAATGACCCTTCAGTGCGCGAAATCTGGCTGAAAAACCATACTTTTAATAGCGATACCTATGACGAAATTTTCAATTTGCCGGGAGTAAAAAATTACTATGCTGTGACTTTTGGGGACGTGCGGTTAGTAACTTTGTATGTTACGAATATCTGGCGGACTCCGAATTTAGATCCGGGTGCCAGAGGCAGGTATCGCGAACGGGACGAAGATTTTAATAATCCCGAAAAATGGGGATACGGACAGCATATTTTTGAGCCGATTGTCAAAGGCAGCGCTCAATATACTTGGCTGCAACAAGAGTTAAAGAGTTCCCAGTTCCAGCAGGCAAAATATAAAATTGTGATGTTTCACCACCCGCCGCATTCTCTGGGTGACAATATTGTACCTGCTTATACCGATCCAGTGCAAATAGTCGATCGCGCTCTCGATGGCGAGATTAAAATGGTGCGTTACGAGTATCCGAAACAGCAAGATTATCTGATTCGGGATGTAGTGCCGCTGCTAGAAACAGCGGGGGTGCAGTTGGTATTTTACGCACATTCGCACTTGTGGAATCGATTTGTAAGTTCCAGCGGAATGCACTTTTTGGAGACTTCTAATGTAGGCAACAGTTACGGTGCTTTTGCGGGGGAAAAGCGCCGATTTGTGCCGCCGGGATATCGGGAAGATTACAGCGCTATTGGAGACCCGAACGGATTGAAACCTGTGGTGCCAACTGTTGCGCCTTTGTTGGGAGAAGACGGGCGGCCGCTGCCGTATATTGAGAGTAACGATATTACGGCTTTTACTATTTTGGATACGGGCGAGGGTACGGTTAGCAGCTACTATTTTGATACGCGGAAACCGGAATCGGAAGTGGTGAAGTTTGATGAGTTTAAGTTGAAAAATTCGCCATCTAGCTTAAAAATAAGTAAAAATTAAAAGCGCTCGTTTTCATAATCGATAAATTAGTTACTGCTATGATAACTTAACGCTTCTGACTTCTGCTATACTTAGGTATCTGTATCCAAATTAAACTTACCAAGTAGAGCGCGGTCATGCCTGAACTAAACCTCTTAGAAAAACAAGAAAAAGTAAGCTTTGATGAGGAAGATGAAGCTCTAGATTATGAGCTTGAATCTAATGGTAATCCCAAATCAGTATTAGACGAAATTTCCGAAATAATTGTAGCTGGAAATGACTGGACGACAGCCACCATACTCGATCAACTTGTTCGTGACAATATTCAACTTAATCCAAGATTTCAAAGACGAGATGCTTGGGATATAACTCGCAAAAGCAGGTTTATTGAATCTATTTTTCTAGGATTTCCCATTCCCGACATAGTTTTGGCTTCTCAAGATAAAAAGCGCGGAAAATTTGTAGTTCTTGACGGCAAGCAACGCTTGCTTACGATTCTGCAATTTTATGGAAGGAGCGAAACTCCCAACGATAGTTTTGCTTTGAAAAACTTAGAATTTAGACCTGAACTCAATGGTTGTACGCATGAGGCTCTAAAAAACGATCTTCTCCATAGTTCTGTACTTGATGCACTCGATAATCAAACTCTTCGTACTACATTGATTCGGAATTGGCATACAGAAAGTTTACTATACAAAATTTTTCTGCGTCTGAATGTAGAAAATACTCCGCTATCTCCCCAAGAACTCAGGCAAGCATTGCATCCAGGTGATTTCATCAATTTTTTAGATGACGAATCAATTAAAAATCAGGCTTTAAGAAAAATACTTAAATCCCAAAATCCCGATCCTCGGATGCGCGATGTCGAATTATTACTGCGATATGTAGGATTCCATCATTTTTTATCCGATTATCGCGGTAATCTTAAAGTGTTCCTAGATATGACTTGCAAAAAGCTCAACAAGGATTGGAAAGAGAAAGAAACTGAGGTCAGATATACAGTTAGCCAATTTGAAAAGGCAGTGCAAACAACCACTACAATATTTGGAGAAGAAAATATATTTCGCGTGTGGTTGAGTAGTTATAATACTTACCGAGGCAAGTTTAATCGAGCTATTTTAGATGTAATGGTTTTTTATTTTTCAGATCCAGTTATTAGTGAAGCTGCTGAGAAGAATCCGGCGGGTGTGGAAAAAGCTTTTAAAGAGTTATGTTCATCATCTAATAGCGAATTCAGAGAAGCTGTTGAGAAAAGCACAACTAGCATTCGCGAAACTCATACTCGTCTCTCACTGTGGGGCAAAGCTTTGTTAAAGGTTTTGGATGTAGAGTTTAATGTACCTGAACTCGTAGATAACCATATTATCTTTAACGGTTTGAGGTAAGTTATTGAGAGGTATGCCAAAATCAGTTAGATTTCGTACTCTAACCCAGCAGTTAAATAGGTTAAAAAAACAATTTTTTCCTAAGATTAATCCTCTAGGTTCATATTCCGATCGGCAGCTAGCCTTAACTCTTGCCTACAGAGTTTTAGTTCATGCCGAAATTGAGGCTTATTTTGAGGACAGAGTTTGGGAAGTAGCCCTTAATGCTAAAAATAATTGGGATAGTCAGGGTAAGACTTGCCGTACTTTAATCTGCTTGCTTGGCTTTTCTGGTCAAATGATGGAAGCACCACCAGATACACTGAGTCCAACTAAGGGAAGTAAAGCTTTGCCACCGGAAAAAATAAAAGTCAACAAAAAAATAGATTTAGCTATTAAGAGTTTTAAGCGAAGCATTGACTCGAATCATGGAATCAAAGAAGCTAATCTTCTGGCGTTGCTTTTGCCAATAGGAATAGATACCGATGATTTAGATCCTGCTTGGCTGGCTACCATGAATACGTTTGGGGAAGAAAGAGGTGTTGCGGCACATACTTCAGCTACATCCCCGAAAACTATTAGAAGTCTAAATCCTATAAATGAACTGCGGAGGGTAGAGCAAATTATTCAAGAACTTTTGAGGGTGGATGAGCTGATTGATAATTTAATGAGATAAATGAATAAACCGACACCAATTGTCAAGAGTTTAATCTTTTTGGTAGGCTTCTAGCCGGAACGGGCATCTTGCCCGTTCCACAATACTTTATTTTTTTGTGGCACAGGCAAGATGCCTGTGCTCAAACAGCTTATTCAGAATGGTGCAAAATTTCAGATTAAACTTTCTCTTTCGCAGGCGGAACCAAACCAGTTTTATTCAAACCCGCATCAATCTGCCTGAGCAATTTAAAATCGTCTTCGGGTAAGGAATTAACAGGCGAGTGTTTTTCCAGAAACGAGAATGCTTGCCGAAATTCACGCGGCCGGGAGTCGATCGCACTATCGAAGTGACAAGGTACAATTTTTTCAAAGTCCCAACTCGCCACTTTATCCACCCAATCGAGAGTTTCCCTCGGCGCGCGGTTGAGAATCAAAGTCTGCAAAATCGGCGCGACAAACAACCGCCCTCCTCCCCGCAAAGCCTCAAACGATCGCTCCCAATCTGTTTTCCACTTGAATGGATACAACCCGAAATAAGCTTTCCTAGAGCGTTCTGGCGCGAGGCGCGCGCTGGCAAATACCTCCGACCACGGCGGCACTTCCAGCACGCTGGGGCTAAAATACATGGCAAATAAGGCGATTCTCTGCCACCCTTTGCGCCGATTTTCGTGGGTGTCTGCCACCGTGTCCGAGGCGCTGTCTTTGGCGTGAAATAGCAGCGGGTACGAGTCGAGTTGGACGATCGCCGGCGGATTTTCGGGAATGGAAACCACGGAATCTGTTAACATCAGCGTGCGCGATCGCCTGTGAAATAACGCAACTTCAGCAAATCTGCCCAAACCGAGGTCGAGGGGGCCGAGAATTGCCCAGTCAAATTGATCGGCTAAGGGGGTGTTGCTGCTGTCTTGGGGCAGTACAGAGGTGCGTTTGGCGGGCAAACCCAGCCAACTCAGCGGCAAATTCACGGGGAAACTCCACTGCTGCGGGGCGACAAACACCTGCGCTTCGGGAAAACTCCTCGCAAAGGGGCCGACAAAAACTTTGTGCTCGATGCCGGAAACCGTTGTCAGCAGGATGTACTTAACCTCGCCGTGCTCTGCTACTAACTCTTTTACCAAGCGGATGCACTCACGAGTCGGTGCAACGGGGGCGTAGACGAGAAGGCCTTCGGGTTCTAATTTAATTACTGTCATCCGAATCGGGACGACAACGTAGAAAATGCCTTGTACTTGGTCGAAAGTCCAGATTGTGTCCTTGACTATTTCCTTGCGGATGGTGCGCCGCTTGCTGTAGGGATAGAGGGGGACAACTGGCCAAAAGGCCCAAGAATAGTCCCGAGAATCAATCTGTGCTGATGTTGGTATGCCTTCGCCCTCTGCCACTGCGCGACTCCTTGCCGATTTTTTTGTACGTGCGTGCGATCGAACTGTTTTTATTTTATTTCACTCCTGTTGCGCCGATTCGAGGAGTTGAAAAGGGGTTTCACCAGGCCTGAGTGCGAGAACTATTAAACCAACTGTTCAGGATCAATGCCTAGTTCCCGCAACCGCGCCGCTAGTCTTTCCTCTCGCTGTTGAGATTCTGTCAGTTGCTGTTGAGATTCTAGAACTTGCTGTTGAGCTTCTATCAGTTGCCGTTCCGCCGCCGTTGCTCTTTCACCCGGACTCAAAATCAACCCTCCTTGGGCCGTAAACCACCGCAACCACAACCGATTCATACTCTTATAACTGCCTTGCCACCAACCTAAACTCAACTGCAACTCAGGAATAAATAACCGCCCATCAATTAATTCTGCAGGTTCATAGTGGCCTCCTACAAGATGAAAAGCTTGCAATTCATCCGTGTAGCGACTGAACACAAAATAGTAAGGAATCCGCAAAATTTGTTCATAAACTTGCCACTTAGTCGGAGGTTCCCCAGCTTGCTGAACAGTCCGCCCTAAATCTTCATCTTCAGTGCCCGGCGATAGCAATTCCACCACCACAAACGGATTTACCCGTTCTTGCCAAACTACATAACTCAAACGCATATCGCGCCCTTGATAAAGCCTTGGCACACCCACCGCAGCAAACCAATCCGGGCGTTTATGCCAGCGCGGTTGTGTTGCATCGTAATACAAATTTAGGTCACTCGCTGTAAAGACTTGTTCCGCATCCCATCCCGGCGGCAAAAACGTGAATTCCAAGAGTTGCGGCTGATCTAAATGAAATGTATCTGGCAAACCGGGCTCCTTTGGGTCTTCGCTAGGTAAATCATACATTGTTGGCAAACTCTGCCGGGGGTCTAAAGGCGGTTCAGCTTGAGCAGGCGGGTAAGTCGGGAATGTCATAATGAATTCTGAGGTTGCTTATCCTGATATGATTATAGCCTTGTGAGAATGTCTGGCATTTCCAAAGAATTCCCATTAACTCTCAATCCCAAATCTCAAATCAAAACTCCTAAATCGATATGACTCAAAACTACCGCATCACTCTTTTACCAGGAGACGGCATCGGCCCTGAAATTATCGCTGTGGCGGTAGATGTCCTGAAACTTGTCGGTCAACAATTGGACATCGGCTTTGAATTTCAAGAAGCTTTAATGGGCGGCGCTGCTATTGACGCAACAGGCAATCCGCTACCCGAAGAAACACTCTTAAAATGCCGCAACGGCGATGCAGTATTGTTAGCAGCAATTGGCGGTTACAAGTGGGATAATTTGCCCCGCGAACAGCGCCCGGAAACGGGATTATTAGGACTGCGCGCCGGATTAGGATTGTTTGCAAATTTGCGTCCGGCGACTATTTTACCGCAATTGGTTGATGCTTCTAGTTTGAAACGGGAAGTTGTCGAAGGCGTGGATATTATGGTCATCCGCGAACTCACAGGCGGCATTTATTTTGGCAAACCGAAAGGTATTTTTGAGACGGAAACAGGCGAAAAACGCGGTGTCAATACGATGGCTTATACCGAGTCGGAAATTGACAGAATCGGGCGAGTCGCTTTTGAGACTGCCAGGAAGCGCGGGAAAAGGCTGTGTTCCGTTGATAAAGCGAATGTTTTGGACGTTTCCCAACTCTGGCGCGATCGTATTATTGCCCTTTCTTCAGAATACCCGGATGTCGAACTTTCTCACCTCTACGTTGACAACGCAGCCATGCAGTTAATTCGCTGGCCGAAACAGTTCGATACAATTGTCACCGGCAATTTATTCGGCGACATTCTTTCCGATGCGGCGGCGATGCTAACTGGTAGTATTGGGATGCTGCCTTCTGCTAGTTTGGGAGCAACCGGGCCGGGAGTTTTTGAACCCGTGCACGGTTCCGCACCAGACATCGCTGGACAAGATAAAGCAAATCCCATCGCCCAAGTTTTAAGTGCGGCAATGATGCTGCGCTACGCATTAAATCAGCCGGAAGCTGCTAATAAAATTGAGCAAGCAGTTGTCGAAGTTTTGGATCGAGGTTATCGCACTGGTGATATCATGTCGGAAGGCATGAAACTCGTCGGCTGTCGGGCAATGGGCGATGCTTTAATGGAAGTTTTGCAAGGTTGATATATTTACCGGGTAGGGGCGGGTTTTACCAATAATATTCGACGCACACGCACAATCTCATAAACCCGCCCCCACACAACTAATAACCTATATCAACCTTGACTTTGAACGAAGGGAAAAAATGTACATTGAGTGGGGGCGGGTTTACAAAATTATTAATTTTTAGCCCAGATGGTTGGTAAAACCCGCCCCTACAGGAATTGGGGTTTAATGTTCCGCTGTCAAAAGATTGAATTGCTCGGTATCGATGCGATTTGCTTGATACAAAGTTTGAGCAATTTCCGAAAGCGCTAACACTGAATGGGCGCGATAACCGTTGGCCTGCATCTTATCTTTAACTCCCTGTTCGTGGTCGATTAATACCACGATATCTTCCACATTCAAGCCAGCCGATTTTAACTTAGCCGCGCCTTCCATCACGCTTTTGCCACTAATCAAAATATCATCCACTACGACAATCGTTTCTCCTGCCTGAAAATGCCCCTCAATTAATTTGCCCGCACCGTAAGTTTTCACCTCCTTGCGCGGGAAAATCATCGGGCGTTCCATCCGCAATGCTAAACCGGTTGCTGTGGGTAAAGAACCGTAGGGAATTCCCGCAATGCGATCGAATTTTAAATCCTTGAGAATGTCTGCATAAGCGCTGACAATTTGGTGGAAAATCTGCGGAATAGAGATAATTTTCCGCAAGTCGATGTAATATGGAAATACGGCGCCCGATGCTTGTACGTGGTCGCCAAAAACTACGCAGCCGATGTCATAAAGTTGCAAGATTAAATCGCGGTGAGGTTCGGGTTGCAAAAAGCAAACATCGGGCAGCCACAATTCGCAGGTGGGACTACCTTCGATCGCCCGCAGCCTCTGTTGATTAATATTATCCCGCAATTTCTCAATTTCTCGGCGCGGCTCTTTCTCCGCTAATAAACTCGGGGGGACTGGCAGCAATAAACCTTCACCATTCTTGCTTAAACCGGCCGCCAGCAGTTGTGCGAGGTCGTTTCCTTCTGCAATGCCATTTTCTTCGGCGATGTCTCCTTCGACTAAAATTAGGCGTTCAGGAGCAGCTTGGCGGATGCGCGCCAACATATCCGGCATTACTCCTACTTCTAAACCGACTTTTTCGGGAGTTCCCCAAGTTTGAGAGAGTCGGACTAATTGCAAGTACAAAGGATTTTCTGGCGTCGGGTATTCTTGCACAGCCTCGGCTGAGGGGTTGGCGGTGGCACAGAGTACAAAAACAGTTTTTCCGGCGTATAACAAAAAAGGCGCTACTTGGTCGAATCCGGCATAGGGACTTAAGGTAATAGCGTCAACTCGCCAGTCTTGAAATACAATTTTGGCAAAGACTGTGCTGGTATTTAAATCGCAGTGTTTGGCATCTAAAATTACTGGCAGGTGAGGGGGAATAATTGTTAAAATTTCTTGCAGCAATGCCCAACCGGGAATACCGAGAGATTGGTAAAAACCGAGGGTGATTTTGCAAGCACAAATTAAATCGGCTGTTTGGTCGATCGCACTTTTTAGCTTTGCCAACAAATCAGTTACAAAACTTTGAGTTTCCTCCCCAGTCATAGAAACCAGCGGGGCCAAGGTTTCCGGGTCTGGATCGAGGGCTAAATACAGCAAACTTTGATTTTTTTCAACAGCCGCTAACAGTTTATCGAAAAAGTCGGTTCGTTCCGTCATAATTTGTTAGGAAGGTAAGGGGGAATTAAAAAATTGCAGATCAAAGTGAAAGGGGTGTTGTGCCGGAAGAAACCGATCCCCGTTGAAATTGAAATTAAGAATCTTTTAAGATTGTAGAATGTAAAGAGCAGGAAATCTGTAACTTTGCGAGCAGTTTCATGGGGAATGATTTTCGGCTTGGCTACACCGGTGATTGCACCTAACCCCCAGCACGTCAATTAGTTGCGGTAAACTAACCAGTGTCCGGGCGGCGATTTTATCGGCATTCCCTGCCGCACGCGAGTTTAGCAAATGCCCATTTGCAAGCGGCAGATTTGAGAGAAGCAAATTTTAGGGAAGCTAATTTATCGGGGGCAAATTTGAGCGGGGCTTGTTTGTGGCAAGCTAATTTACAAGGCGCTAATTTGACTCAAGTTAATTTAACCAGAGTTCGTTTAACGGGGCTAATCTAAAAAATACTACCGTTGCAGGTGTTATTTCGGTTGACAGTAGTATTAAATAGAAGCAGAAGTTAAAGCAATGCCCGCCTTATCATAGGGATAGTAATAAATGATCGCTACGATCGACTTTAGGATTTGGGACGAGTTGCTGCAACGCTACGTTGACGATTTCGGCCGCGTCAATTATCGGGGCTGGAAAGCTGAGGGGGCGGATGTTTTGAGGGCGTGGCTGGAAAGTTTGGCGGATTTGGATTTGGCGGATTTTACTGATGCGGATGCGCGGCTGGCGTTGTGGCTGAATGCGTACAATGCGATCGCAATTTCTCAAGTTCTGGAAGTATATCCGATCGCGTCGATCCGTCCCAAAGTTTTGGGAATTCCCAACTGGCTGAGTTTTTTGGATTTTTTCACTCGTTCAAATGTGATTATTGGCTGCAAAAAGTACAGTCTCAATCAAATCGAACACGCAATTTTGCGGCCGGAATTTGCCGAACCCCGCATCCATTTTGCATTAGTTTGCGCTTCTGTCGGGTGCCCGCTGCTGCGCCGGGGGGCTTATTTCCCGGAGTCGGTACGGACTCAACTAGAAGCGGATGCCAGCCGTTTTATTCACAATCCTGATAAGGTGCGATATGATGCCCAGAAAAAGACGCTTTATTTGAGCAAGATTTTTAAGTGGTACGGCGAGGATTTTGTAAAGGCGGCGGGTTCGGTGGCTGAGTATGTGGGCGGTTATTTAGGGCCGGAGGCGGCTGTGGGTGATGGATGGGCGATCGTTTTTTTGCCTTACGACTGGAATTTGAATCGGGTTGATGGATAAAATTTGCGCCTAGGGGTAGGTGTTTTTTTGAGGGGGTAATTTTTTTCGGCTGTATCAGTTGCGTAGTATGGGTTTAAGGCACTTTATGAAAAATCCGACGCAAATGCTGTATTGCTTGCTGTCAAAGGTTTTGAGGTTTGTTTAAAATTTTGCCTCTTGACAGGTCGGTATTGAAAAGGTACTTTTAGTACAGACGCAAACGAACCTTGAAAACTAAATACAGTAAGAGTGTCAGAAACCAACTGTTGCAATCAACCTAAATCCCTATCAGGGATTGAAACCTGTGCTTGCACCGATTATTGATAATGCTCACAATGTTGCAATCAACCTAAATCCCTATCAGGGATTGAAACATCCGGTTGAATCGGTTTTGATTTTGCAGATCACGTTGCAATCAACCTAAATCCCTATCAGGGATTGAAACCTGGCAACCGTGTTATTCGGGGGAACCTCGGTTAAAAAAGTTGCAATCAACCTAAATCCCTATCAGGGATTGAAACACTGGAACAGAAGCGCAATTGTACGCTCCGATATAGTTGCAATCAACCTAAATCCCTATCAGGGATTGAAACACGTATCCTTTAGCTATGAACGGCGACTCTTTGAGTTGCAATCAACCTAAATCCCTATTAGGGATTGAAACACAGCTTCCGCCCAACCAGTTGCTGAAAGATACGTTGCAATCAACCTAAATCCCTATTAGGGATTGAAACATACTATCGCTTATATATCTGTAATAATAATCATGTTGCAATCAACCTAAATCCCTATCAGGGATTGAAACCCATCGTATAACACTGAGAAAGATTCATACGATACACAGTTGCAATCAACCTAAATCCCTATCAGGGATTGAAACTTTTATTCGGGATATCTGCATTATCTGAGAAGAGTTGCAATTAACCTAAATCCCTATCAGGGATTGAAACGGCTGCACAATGTCGATCGGGAATTTTTGCGAAACTGTTGCAATCAACCTAAATCCCTATCAGGGATTGAAACTAAAAAAGCTCTATGCCACGCTTTCTACACTGATTAAAGCCGCAATCAAACTAAAACCCTATTAGGGATTGAAACGCAACCTCACCCGGCTCAAAATAATAAGGCAGTCTGGTTGCAATCCAGCTAAATCCCTATCCGGGATTGAAACTCCCTATGCGGCTATTGATAAACCCCTCTACGGTTGCAATCAACCTAAATCCCTATCAGGGATTGAAACTCGGTGGAGTGTGGGCGATCGTAAGTGGTCGCTAGTTGCAATCAACCTAAATCCCTATCAGGGATTGAAACCAGTTGTAATAATCTGCGATTTATGGGCAGCTTTTGTTGCAATCAACCTAAATCCCTATCAGGGATTGAAACATCAATCGGCTAACAACTTGAATGAAATAATTGATAGCGTTGCAATCAACCTAAATCCCTATCAGGGATTGAAACGACGATTTCCAGGATACGATCAATACAATGGATGTTGCAATCAACCTAAATCCCTATTAGGGATTGAAACACGCCAGCAGTTACGCTCAGCGTTTAGCGTCTCGTGTTGCAATCAACCTAAATCCCTATCAGGGATTGAAACAATTTCCCAATCCCAGAACCCTTACATTTTCCCGGTGGCAATCAACCTAAATCCCTATCAGGGATTGAAACAAAGATTTTACACGCACCATCAAAAATAAATCAATCGTTGCAATCAAACTAAACCCCTATTAGGGATTGAAACTAACCTCAAAACCCAAAAAAGACTTTTGTGCTAGTTCAGCAGGTGTCCCAGCCTCCATCGACAATCAACCCACAAGTGACATATTAAAAACTATCACAGTTCAAATCCTCTGGAATATAAACAATGATTTCAGATAAATTTCGACGGGAGTTGCGCGAACAAGCCAAACTCTGGCAAGCAGAAGGACTCATCGATACTTCATTCTACCAACAACTTTCCGAACGCTACCAATTCAACACACTCGAAACCGCCTCCCGCAACCGTTTCCTCAGCATTCTGATGAGTCTCGGCGGCATTCTCCTCGGTATAGGAGTCATCACCTTTGTAGCTGCAAACTGGCAAGTTTGGTCGCGAGAAGTGAGAGTTGCGCTGCTGCTAAGTCTTTTCGTAGCAGTCAATGCAGCAGGTTTCTATCTGTGGCGCATACCCCCATCCCGAAGCCAAAACTCCAATCTAAATTTGCCCATAACAATAGGGCGAAACAAACTCCTAGGTCAAGGATTGTTGCTGTTAGGAGCTCTGATTTTAGGAGCAAATATGGCTTTGATGGCGCAAATGTTTCACATTGGCGGTTCTTCCTACGGACTTTACCTCACTTGGGGAATCGGCGTGCTCGGAATGGCTTACAGTTTGCGGTTGACTTCCTTGGGCGTTTTGTCCGCACTTTTAGTCGGTTTAGGCTATTGGATTGCCGTGTTAGATTGGTCTTCCAAAGTCGAGTTTTCTTGGCTGGAAGTTTTGGTGCGGCAAATGCCGATCGCAGCCAGTATAATGTTTGTGCCGCTGGCTTATTGGTGTCGATCGCGTGCTATTTTTGCCATAAGTGCGATCGCGATAATTTTTTCCTTACAAGTTTCTATCGTCCAAGGGTTAAATCCAACCTGGGGTGCAGCAATTTTTTGCGCCCTACCGCCCGCTTTGCTGTGGGGATACGACGATGCAATGTGGCCGAAGGTACACAGCAGGCTGTTTCAACCTACCGCCCGCAGTTTAGCACTGCTGTTTCTCGCCGGTGTATTTTATGTTCTTTCTTTCTACGGCTTTTGGCAAGATTCGCCGACTCCTGCACCAACTGAACTCGATTGGATTTTGCTGGCAAATGTGGTTGTTTTGGGCGGTTTCACAGTGTTTGAGTGGCTGCGTTTGGGACGTTTGGAACTGCGGCGACCAAAACAAAAAGCAGTGGATTTGACTACAAGTGCGATCGGCATTTTCATCCTAGCCAGCGCCTTAATACCGCTTTTTCACCTCAATTTTACTCCCATTCCGCAATTAGCGACCTTTCTGTTCAATGTTTTATCATTTCTGCTCGCTGTCGGCTTAATCCGAGAAGGTTTAGCATTAGGAAACCGCAAGACTTTTTGGGGAGGCATGGTATTAATCACCCTGCAAATTCTCAGCCGAGTATTTGAATATAACACAGGATTGTTGCTCAAATCTTTTGTCTTTGTTTTGTGCGGAATTGGCGTAATTGCTGCGGGTTTGTGGTTCGAGCGCCACTTCGCAAAAATCCCCGATGAATAGAAATTATTCATCTCTCTCTTCTCTCACTCAGCGCCCTCTGCGTTCTCTGTGGTTTAATCATTCCGAAACAACCGCAAACAATATAACCCATAAATAACATGAACACCAACAACATTGACTTATTAGTTAAAAATCCAGATACAACAAATCTGTTTCAGCTTCCCCCCGAAGCAAAACGCCTTCCCGCGTGGCGAATGTGGGTTCCTTTGCTCCTGCAAATCGGACTAATTGCCGCCGTACCCGCGACCGCAGTTTACACTTTTATTACTGGCAAAACAGTTGTCCTGCAAACAGTACCCGTAGACCCTTACGACTTTTTGCGCGGATATTACCAAGTTTTGAGCTATAATATTTCCGATCGCACAAATCTCCAAAAACTCCCCGGCTGGAAAGATTTACCCGGTGAAAAAACACCTTGTCCGCCCGGGGTTGCTTGTCCACAAAATACATACAATGTCAAGCCACAAACCAGTTTTTATGTAATCTTAGAAGCGCCAAAATCCGCGACTAATCCCGGCCGCCCCCAAGCTTGGAAACCCGTCCGCGTCAGTCTGGAAAATCCCGTTAATTTGCCCGCCAATCAAATCGCAATTAAGGGTAAATATAACGGTTTCCTGATGGAATACGGCTTAGAAACTTATTATATGCCAGAGGATGAAAGGGAAAAACTCAATCAGGAGATTAGGCAAGCTCAAACGAACCAGCGACAATCTTTTGTGGTAGAAGTAAAGGTTGACAAAACAGGCCATGCTGTGCCTGTGAGTTTGTGGGTGCGCGATCGCAATTATCGATTTTAGCTGATATCTTGCACCATTGTCAGCAACAGGCAAGATGCCTGTTCCACAAAATATAAATTTTCTTGTGGAACAGGCATCTTGCCTGTTCCTAAACAACTAATTGAGAATGGTGCAACATATGAGTTTTAGCCAATCATGCCAAAAGGTCGATCGGGCTTTTGGTCTAGCTTTGAGTATTTTATACCAATTTAAAAAAAGAATGCAACAGTATTCTTGTTCCCCCCCTTGGCAAGGGGGGGCTAGGGGGGGTCGAAGAGTGTTGCACGATTTTAGAGAAATGGTATTAGCTTAGGGATGGGGCTGCTGGTGGGCGATTCCCTACCGCAACAGGCCCGCACCCGCGTTCGGGATAGCTTCGCTAGCGCGGACATTTCAATTGCCGACAACCTAGGAGAATCTATTAAGATATATAAGACTTGTGCAAATCTTGCCAATTCAAGGGCGCAAGTCATGACTCTACTGGAGCTTCTCATGTTAGCCGAGCTAATCTCTGCCAGACGAATACTCAAGACCAAACTCCTCGACTTCTTAGGACTTCCCGAAAATTGCCAAGACAAAACAGATCATCTCGTCAACCGAATTGTATCCCTGCTGGAAGCAAATCCAGCCGAACAAGAAAGATTTTGGGAGACATTCAAAAGTGAATTAGCCGTCGATCCCGTAGAATTAGAAACAATACTCAAGTGTTCGCCAGCAGAACGCCAGCAGTGGATAGAACAAGACAAACTCCCTGTTCTAGAATACCGCTCTTTCCGCAAATCAGGAATCCATTTAGAATATCCCGTTCACGACAGAAGATTCATCTTAAGTCTAACGCCAACCGATATTAATAATTGGCGCAAAGAACCCAAAGGACTGATTAAAAATAATCGCCAAATACCCACCCCAATCAGTACAGAAAAGCCCGAAGAAAACGAACAATCACGAGTAGCTTTTAGTTCAGCTTGGGAAAAAATCATAGCCGACTGGAAAGAACAAGGTTCGGAAGAAATTTCAGCAACCTTCCAGCTAGCTTACTGGACTATTTGGGCGTCGCGGTGGGCCAAAGAAAATCAGCTCAACAGCTTTAAAGCAATTAAATATAAGGAAGTATACGAAACTCACCAGCAGGAATGGTACCAGCGAAAAAATCAAGCTGTCAAGTTACTGATTGAAATGCCTTACGCCATGCTTTACTTCTACCGTCCGGCGGATGCTGACAAATTATATCTAGAACTGTGCGACGACCACCAGGAAATGATGAAAGATGGCTACTATTGGGACAAGTGGGATTTTTTCTATCAGAACCGCAAATGGGTAAATAAGTGCCGCGAATGCGTGTACTCAGAAACCAAAGATTATTACTCGCTTTACTATCTCGAAATCAAAAGCGACAAGTTTCCCGATTTTAGTTTTTCTTTCCACACGCCGTACCCAATCGGCAGAAAATTTTTGCCGCATCCAGAAACGCTGCCTTATGTAGACCACGTAGAGCAAGACGGCATTTTTCGCTTTGGCCGCCCGCTGCTGGAACAAGAGAAAGCTATTCACACAGAAAAGGATGTGTTGCTCAAGTTTGAGGCGGCTTTGGCAGCAGCGAAAAAGTTTGTTTAGTTATGAGTCATTAGTCATTAGTTGACAAGTATAGTAAGATGCGCGCGCCGACCTCAGAAACCGGGTTTCTGCCGAGATTTATCGTCACTCAACCCAAAATTCGTAGAAACCCGGTTTCTTCCCCGCGCACTAATGACAACTGTCAACTGTCAACTGACAACTGTCAACTGACTTTTGAACTTGGATTACTTGAATGCTGCCGCCAGCATAAATTTTGGGTTGTTGAGCTTCTTCGGAATTGTACGATCGCCATCCCACCTCTGCCAACAAACTCCCCAATTCAGTTTCAGTCTCAAATAACCACAAAAATACAGCCAACCCAGGCAAAAATACCGGATTTGTATGCCGATGAAAATCTACCAAAATGAATAGACCACCGGACTTGACCGCGCGGTATACTTCCTGAAAGATTGTCGCAATTGCGCCCGTTGCACTTCGTGCATCGCAACGCTGCTGTGTACTCGTGTCAAACTGACAGTCGGGAAAAGGCATCGACTCGGCAAAAGCTTCTAAATAATAATTGGCTGATGGTACATTTTTCCTTGCCCCTTGCAGAGATAATGGCGAAGCGTCAAGCCCTGTGACATCCTGGGAATATTGCACCATAAATGGCTTAGTTTGACCGCTACCGCAGCAACGGTCTAAAACTTTAGTTTCGGCGCTGACGGTCAAATTTTCCCAGGCTAGTTGACCCAAACGAGCATCGCCACCTACGCTCAAAGCAGCAAGACGCGCGATCGCATCGTAGAGTCACTGATACCGATAACTTAAATCTCTAAAAATTGTTGCCACAGTCAAAATTATGTATACCTTGCTATCGACTTAAGATATTATTAAGTTATATGATAAAGATAAGTAACAGAACTGAGATATTGGGAGAGCTGTAACCGCTATGGGTCGTGTGGGAGTATTGCTATTAAACTTGGGCGGGCCAGATCAAATCGAGGATGTCCGTCCTTTCCTGTTCAACTTGTTTGCTGACCCGGAAATCATTCGCATTCCGTTTCCGTGGATGCAAAAACCGCTCGCCTGGTTGATTTCGACCCTGCGCTTTCAAAAATCCCAGGAAAACTACCGCCAAATCGGTGGCGGCTCTCCTTTACGGCGGATTACCGAGGAACAAGCCGCTTCGCTGCAAGAACTCTTGCAGTCTAAGGGACAGGATGCTCGAGTATACGTGGGGATGCGCTACTGGCATCCTTTTACTGAAGAGGCACTCGCCAAAATTAAGCGCGATCGCATCGAACATTTGACCATTTTGCCGCTGTATCCTCAATTTTCCATCAGCACCAGCGGTTCAAGCTTCCGGCAGCTAGAAGAAATGTGGGGCAAAGATCCAGCCCTCAAAGATATCGAATATACCGCGATTCCTTCTTGGTATCAGCGGCCAGGCTACATTCAGGCAATGTCGGAACTGATAGCCCAAGAACTAGACCACAATCCTCATCCCGATCGAGTTCACATCTTTTTCAGCGCCCACGGCGTCCCCCTCAGCTACGTAGAAGAGGCTGGAGACCCCTATCAGCGCGAGATAGAAGATTGCACTCGTCTGATTATGGAACATTTGAACCGATCGAACGAACACACTCTAGCTTATCAAAGTCGGGTTGGCCCGGTGGAATGGCTCAAACCTTACACCGAAGACGCGATTACCGAATTGGCAGAAAATGGAGTCCAAGATTTGTTGGTAGTTCCGATTAGTTTTGTTTCCGAGCACATCGAGACTCTGCAAGAAATTGACATGGAGTATCGAGAATTAGCAGAAGAATCGGGGATTAAAAATTTCTACCGAGTGCCCGCCCTGAATACTCATCCGGTGTTTATTGAAGCCTTGGCCGATTTAGTCATCGAGTCGATCGAATCTCCCAGCGTTAAATTCTCTGATGTTATACGCCCTTCCAAGATAGTGAAAATGTACCCTCAAGAGCAGTGGGAGTGGGGTTTGACCACGGGGGCGGAAGTGTGGAACGGTCGTGTGGCGATGATTGGTTTTGTGGCACTATTGCTGGAGTTAATTACGGGTCAGGGCCCGCTACACTCGATCGGACTGCTTTAAATTGACAGTTGACAGTTGGCTGTTGACAGTTGACTGTTGACTGTTGACTGTTGACTGTTGTTACAAAGGACTGATGATATCAAATCGGTTGGTATCGGAATTATTCATCTCTCTCTTCTCTTCCTGGGCGCCCTCTGCGGTCTCTGCGGTTAAATAATTCCGAAACAACCGTAAACGATATACAGCGGTTCTTAAAAAAGTGAGGTATGCCCTATGCCCTATGCCCTATGCCCTATGCCCTATGTCCTATGCCCTATAGTACCTCATATGAGAGCTCGAAAGGCTATAACTAATTACCAATAACTAATCAATAATTAATCAGGATCGCGCTTGCTGCGGCGGGGATTTCCCCTATCGCCCGGTATTCCCTGACTTTTGTACCAGCGATACCACTCTTTAGAACTGCGAATTGCCAGCCACAGCAGCATCATCGCAACTAACCCTCCCTGCCGTGGTGCGTCAAAGGCAAACAAAACCAAGGAAATGGACAGAACATCTTGGAGGAAAATCACCCAAATCGGCAAACCCCGCAGCCGATAAAACCATCCTGCTTGTACCAGTTGCAGCACTAAAGCCAACAAACCTCCGACAATACCAATTATCCACAGCATCCAAGGGTGAGCAATAATTTCATCGATCGAACTTACTTGAGCGATCGCAATTCCCATAATTGCTCCTACAAAGGGGCTGAAAATAATTTGCACAATTTGCAGTACCCGCTGTCCCACAAAAGTTTTAGAAGCAAATAACTCTAACAGCGACCAACTCACCAAGATGGTGATAGCCACCTGGGGGGGAACCCCCGACAGTAAGGGTATTTCCGACCAAAGTTTGTCAATCCGCAACAAACCAATTAACAGCAGGGGCAGGGCAATTCTCATACCCCCTGCCGCAGACGCTGAGAGTGCGGCTAGGAGTCCAACCATAATAATAATTCAGTTTCTAACGTCAGCGAAAGCCTCGATCTATTTCAGAATTTAATTTCCCTGATGGCTGGCTGTGATTTGAGCGATCGAACTCAAATTGCGGCTTGAGGTTAAATATCACCTTCTATTGTAAGTGTATCTGCTTAATCGCTGCTTGGCACGGCGAGATTGTCGATCGACACAAGGTAGTTGACTGTTAACTGTTGACTGTTGTCAGAAGAAAAGAGGCAGCATTCAACCAGGATTGTGATTAAATTAGCTTAAGCACCCAAAGCCTTCTTCTCTCTGACAACAGTCAACTAACAACAGTCAACAGTCAACTAACTTCTTATGTCTGATTCATTATTTGCCGATGCCAGCCGCCGATTAGAACGAGCCTTAAAATATGTGTCCCTTTCCGAGGATACGATTGAAAGGCTGAAACACCCCAAATCCAGTTTAGTTGTATCGATTCCCGTGCGGATGGATGACGGTTCCCTGCGAATTTTTCAAGGTTATCGGGTGCGCTACGACAATACCAGAGGCCCCTCTAAAGGAGGAGTTCGCTATCATCCGGGAGTATCCCTTGATGAAGTGCAATCCTTAGCATTTTGGATGACTTTTAAATGTGCAGTTTTGAACTTGCCTTTTGGAGGAGCCAAGGGCGGAATTACTCTCAATCCCAAGGAATTGTCCAAACTAGAATTGGAACGGTTGAGCCGGGGCTATGTCGATGCGATCGCAGATTTCATCGGCCCGGATGTCGATATTCCCGCGCCGGATGTTTACACCAATCCCATGATTATGGGTTGGATGATGGATCAATACAATATTATTAAGCGGCAGCTTTCTCCAGCGGTTGTGACTGGAAAACCAGTGACAATCGGCGGCAGCTTGGGCCGAGATACGGCAACAGCAATGGGTGCTTTTTTTGTAGTACAAACTATTTTACCCAAATTTGATCTAAATCCTCAAGATACAACTGTAGCAGTACAAGGTTTTGGTAATGCAGGTGCAGAAATAGCAGAACTGCTATGGAAAGCAGGTTACAAAGTTGTTGCTGTCAGCGATTCCCAAGGGGGAATTTATGCTAAACAAGGGCTGGACATCCCCAGTATTCGAGGCTTTAAAGACTCTAACAAAGGTATCAAAGCTCTTTACTGCGAAGGTTCAGTTTGCAATATTGTCGAACACGAAATCTTGACAAATGAGCAACTTTTAGCATTAGATGTAGACGTGCTGGTTCCAGCAGCTTTGGAGAATCAAATAACGGAAGCCAATGTTAATGATGTTAAGGCTAAGTTTATTTTTGAAGTAGCTAACGGGCCGATTGATTCTGCTGCTGATTTAATTTTAGAAGCGAGGGGAATTCAAGTAATCCCTGATATTTTAGTCAATGCCGGAGGTGTAACGGTTAGTTATTTTGAGTGGGTGCAAAATCGCAGCGGACTTTATTGGACGCTGGAGGAAGTCAACGAGCGGTTGAAGCATAAAATGGTCGAAGAAACTGAAGCAATTTGGAAAAAATCTCAGGAATTGTCAGTTTCCATGAGAACTGCTGCTTACGTGTACGGGTTAAATCGACTCGGAGAAGCGATGAATGCGAAGGGAACGCGGGATTATTATGTGAAGGGTTGAGAAAAGTGCGATCGCACAATTTCAATCTTTTCTCCTCGTCCAGTAGGAGTAGACTTCGTTTGTGTAGTTTGACCTCGAATTCGCATTCCAGGGGCGATCAAAGCCAGATACGAATTTGAGGTCAAAAGCCATTTCCAATCGGCGAATAATCTATTCTTTCAACCAGGGACTTTTGCTAGTTGATCCGGCTGCAATGGAGGCATCGCGAGCAATTCTTCAACTGAGAAAGGTTGGGGTTGAGGAATTGCAGCTTCAGCGTCCATGAGTTCTTTCATTTTCTCAAAAATCAAAACAGCTTCTGCTTCTGAGTCAGTTAGTTTATCGTAAAAACAAGGTATGGAAAACCAATGCTCAAAAGCAATCTCTAACAAACCGTTAGTTGCTAATTGCACTTGCCAATATCGAGAATATCTGGCATCTACTATCTCAAATAACGGGGCTGGATTGTGTATGGGATAATAAGTATAGCGTTCGTCGCAAATATAATATGATAAATTACCTTGCCATTCAGAGATAGCATAGACAATATACTCTTTACCTACTATCAGTTTAAATTCAGTTTCTTTGGTGATATCTAACGGTGGGTTTAGGTAATTTTCCGGCAAATAAGCCCCTTCGTTGGCAATGCAGCGAATCTTCATAGTATATTAACCTCACTGGTTTTTAGGTGCTATTTTGGGGTATGTACGTTTAATTTTGTACTCAACATTTAGGAGAGTGCGGGCATTTCTATACCAATGGATTTCAACGACAGCTCCTTCGATAATCGCGGTTTGGTTACTAGCCATTTTATACCAATCTTCAGGCTGACCGCCATAGTTGGCAACCAATCTGGGAGCATCTCCTAGCGGTCTCATGGAGCCACCTTGAATCATGATGGCAGGTTGAGCCTTAGCGTCTTGCAGGAGTATTTGCTCTTGTAAATTATGGGGAATATCATCGGGAATTGCACCTCTTATCATGTTGCTATTAGTTACCAAAATTAAAAAAATTTAATCTACCAAATCGTCTAAGGAAAGCTTCAGGAGGTCGCACAATGCTTTCGTCTGTTCGAGATAGAGTTTTGGAATATGTCTGCCCGCTTCCCAATTTTTCACAGTGGTTACACTCACGCCCAATTCATCAGCAACTTGCTGCTGCGTCAAAGAAAGCGATTGGCGTCGCTGTTTGAGTTTTTCCCCCACACTACTCATTAACTATCCAATTTCAGAATTCCTCTGGTTAAGTTGACTTAACCACAATTTGTCCGTAGTATGAGAGGAGAACATCACATTCGTCAGAAAGCCAGTGCGTCCCGGCTACCAACCTATCAGCACTGGCTCTGGCTCCCATACGTATGGAGACAAGTTTATTATGCCTTACAAAGAACGACTTTACCCTTAGGTGCTGGTTCGTTTGCTGCCCAAAATGCAGCGGTTGACAGTTGGTCAGTTCCGCACTCGATCGGATGCGGACGGTTCTCTAGAGATTCTCCGTCGCTTGGTTCCTGGCGGGAAATTCGCGGTGATATTTAACCCCGACCTGCTAGAGTCCCAGCAAGCTGACACTTGCTACAGAACATTCGATCGGTAATTCTCAAAGAACCCCTTCCCGGACATGGGGAGGGAGTCAGATTGTTTTTTTTGGGGATAAACAATTTTGGCTGTAAGAGCGATCGCACTCTCACCCCTGAAAAGCGATCGCCCGTCTCACGACCAAACAGCGATCGCCTCTTCTCCAGAACAGCCTCAATCAAGGCTTTAGCATTGTTGTGCAACTCAAAAAAAAGAAATCCCCAAAGTCAGGGGATTTCTCATACTTAAGCCGATCGCTAAATCTATTTAGTCTCCGGCATCAGACACTTATCGGAATCGCAGCCCGCCGGCCCCGAATCCATCATTTCACCTAAGTCATAGCGACTTAGTGCCGCATGAAAAACATCAATTTCGCGGCGCGCTAAAGTCTCTTCCACCATCTTGGTGTAAATTTCCTTGCTCACCGGTTCAAACGGTAGACGCGGGAAAGTTTCAAGAGCATCAAACCGAGCCAAAAGCGCTGCGGAAATGTAGCCTTCATCATCGCGAATCGCTTCATAAATCCGAGTGCCCAAACTTTCAACTTCATTTTCGCGCAGTTCAATTGTGGCTGAAGTGTTATGTCTGACATAGAACTTTTGCACCTGCATATAAAAGTCCATTTGTGCCGCCGCTGAGAACTTGTTAATGTCAATTTCATCAGCACCGGGCAAGTCAGCCCAACTTACCGCAACAGGTATTTCTACCAGCCATTCTGTACAGCGTTCGTCGAAGGGATTGTTCAGCAAATTGCCGTTTTCATCTTTGTCAGATTGAGACGGAATCACGTTGTATCCGTAGTCGATGCAGGCGAGGGCTACGGGGTCGTTTTTGCCGAAAGTGATTCGGCGAATGAAACGCTGGGCTTTCGGCGGGTGCCACCCCGGCGAAGCACCTGTCAGCAGAGATTTAGTACCCGATGGTTGAACCGTTGTGCAGCGATTTGGGCGTTTTAAGGAATGGCGATCGCAATAATCCCATACTACCCGATTCACAATCTCGCGCCAACCACTCAAATACTCTTCTTCCCGCTGTTTAAAAGCGATTCCTTGCGGAGTTTGCGGGCGGCCTTCCACCCACCAGCGCAGCCACTCAACGCCAAAAGCATGAACGAAGAAATCGAACAATCCCGTGAAAGATACGCCGACAATCGGGTCTAGTTCGCGGCTGTATTGATAGCGGGGTTCAAGAAATGTGTGATTGAGAAGTACCGCGACAGATAGAGCTCCGGCGGTGAAAGCTTCCTCCTGTTCTTTGAAATTGTAAGGATCAATTTGATTGAGGTGAACCTCCGCCAAATTACAGTTTCCCGCTAGGGTATTGCCGAAAACTCCCTTATGAAACTCTGGTTCGTTGAAGCAGTAAGTATCGTGCAATCCTGGTAATTCTTCGACACTTCTGACCACTTGCCATTTACCTTTGTGTTTAGCATTCGTCCCTTTGCTCACATCTAACCGCTGACAAGGAATTTCACCACAGTCAGTAATTTGCAAGTAGTACAAATCCCGACTTCGGACACCGTAATTAGTAATTGATCCTTGATGAGCGCAAAGATTTAGCGACGAACGAATACCACATTTGGTCAAAAGTAACTGAACTCTGAAAGCGCGAGCGCGGTCAGAAATATAAATTCTGATACCATTACTGTGGGTATTCGAGCCGTCCGTATCGGCTAATCCAGCAATAAAATGTAAAATTGCTTGCCGATTCCAGCTCGCAATTACATTTAGTGCTTCTGGGTTAACTTTCAAACTTTTCAGCAACTCTCCAGAAAAGCTCAAGTTAGTTACATCGGTAAAAGCAGGTAAATAGTCATAGCTTCTTTCAGGAAACTTATTTCCTGCTACTGATAATGCCATTTTTTGTTCGTAAAGTCGAACTTTCGCATTGTCATTTTTGTCGGTAGTTCCATCTCCTACAGCCACTCCCAAAGTGTAAGCATAACTTGAATCGATATTCAACCCATCTTCATACTGAATTGTAAAAGGTTCAGTATGAATGCTATATCGACTTGTATCCATCAAGTCTTTGGTTTGAACTTCTCTGTAAACTTTACCAAAGCGATCCTTGACAAAAAAGCGATGATATTCTGTGGCATCCAGATAAGTACCATCACCAAACTTTACACGATAAAGTTTGCGTCGCCCGCCACAAGTATCACTCGCTGTCTTAAATGGTGTGACGCAGCTCCATCTTTTACCATTCCAAATTTCGATTTCAGTTCCAACAACGTCCTTTATTTTATGCAGTCCGTCTCTAGTAATTAGCAGAGTGTCGCCACTGACACAATGAAAATTAGAGCCGATGATTTCACCACACGGGTTTAAGCCCATGCGGACTAACCGATGCTCTAATTCTTCCGCAGTCATATTAGGATAGCGTTCCTGCAACCAATCTTTAGCTTTTCCTTCGTCGTAAGCTTTCAAAAACTCAAGTTTAAGACTCGGTGTTGAAAGTAAATCAACGTTAGATCGAGCTACAGCTTCGCCGGCCCATTGAATCGCACCTTCGCCGCTGTAATACTGTTTGCGGACAGCATCAATACATTCTTCTAGTGTAGGTTTGGTATGGAAAACTCGCGTATGGTTGGCCATTCGAAGGGCATCGCGTTCTGGATCTATTCTCCAGTTGCCTTTATCATCTTGTTGCCACAAATTATTTTTAGCATTTGCCCCTAGTTCGTCATCGAAAGAAAACTGACGAATTCCCGCGCTTCGCCTAATATTGCCGGCAACAATTGTGACCGCTGCTTC
Source organism: Microcoleus sp. BROC3 (assembly GCF_036702515.1). NCBI lineage: Bacteria > Bacillati > Cyanobacteriota > Cyanophyceae > Oscillatoriales > Microcoleaceae > Microcoleus > Microcoleus sp. BROC3. The sequence goes on along the minus strand of NZ_JAUBTQ010000003.1, from coordinate 150,695 downwards.
ATCAATCAACACGCAGCATTCAACTGAATTTAACTGCCGCCCTAAAGCTTTATTCAAAATAGCGGCGCAGCGCTGATAAAGATCGGGCAATTTCACCGGATTTGCTACTCCGCCAAAACCTTTTAAAGGTTCTCCCACCGGGCGAACATCGCTCAAATCGATGAATACTTGAACTTCTCCGGCCAATCTTTCATCTGTGGATAATTCCAGCAAACTTTGATAGGATTTTACCCAACCTTGGCGAGAATCTCCGACATAAATAGTTGCGGTTTTTTCGGCTATTTTTACTTCTGTTTCTTCACGGCGCGACTGGGCGGGTGTAGAGCCGATTTCGCCTTGCATGGTTAGGGTTAAACGGTTGCGAATCGGCGGCAGTTGGTTGATATATTGTGGTTCCAAGACTGCCCCAGTGCCGCAGCCCATCATTGCCAAATCCATCAACAAACCAAACGAACGCCAGTCGAGAATATTTGTTGAGGAGCAATTATATGCGCCGGAAAAATTCTCTGGTTGTTCGATCCATTTGCTGCCACCTACCCACAGCCAGCGGCCTGAAGCGAGGGTTTTGAGCTGGTTTTGCATCCGGTGCAGCAGTTGTGTTTCTTCGGGGGTGAGGTTTCCCAGCTTTTGCAACCCCTTGACTGTTCGATCGCACACTTCGGCCCAAGTCTCCCTTCCCGTCTCGGTACGGCGGCTGTACGTCCTGAAAAATACTGGATTGGCTGCGGGTGCTGTTTCGGGGAAATCGGACAGGTTGCGTTTCTCGCTGGCACTCGATCGCTCTAATTCTCGAACCATAGGTTGTGTACTGACGTGTCGGAATATATCAACAGACTACGAATATACAACAGGATTCAGATTTAGGGTAAAAGGTTAATATATTTGACAATTTGCACTAGATATGGGGCACAGAAGTGTACAAGCTCGATCGGGCGATCGGCTCAAAACTTGACAAAAAAACCCGATTTCTTCCTGAAACCGGGTGAATGGCAAATCTTGTCAATTGTCAATCCTTTGTCAATAAAAACTCAATATTGGGTAACAGCGGGTCTTGAACAACGCCCACACCGTTAAATCCCCAACGTTCGAGTAGCTTTTTTACCTGAGAACCGGAAATCGATTCTACTCCGAATCGATCGGCAACATCAGCAGCGTGGGCGTTGAGATAGCTCAAAGCCTCATAGTCTTCGCGAAACATCAGCAGGTAACTCACTGCCGCATCTGGATTGGGATTCGCGGACAGATATTTGCCGTCACTGCGGGAACGTAGCAAGTAAAAAACTTGAGATAACATATTATCTTGGTTGGCAAAATAATATGTTACCTCAAATTGGGAATTTGGAATTGCCCAAACGATTTTAGACTGACAATTTCAGATTGTAGAAAAGTTGAGTTTCTTTCAAGTTTCTACCTAAAAAGTACATAATTGATGCCTAAAATCGCTGGGAATCTAGCAGTTAAATCAAAGTCAGTGCCAAACCTTTAAATCCCCTGCCGTCGCCAATTTGAGCGACGATCGAAGCCTGACCAGTCGTCAAATTAATATTGTACAGGCTGGAAACTCCGGCAACATCGATCGCAGCCAAAGCTGTCTCGTTACCGTTAACACTCCTGATATCAAAGCCGAGAACAGTCCCAGCATCAATTCCCAAAGACCCGATCGTATTCAACACTCCATTATTCGGCGGATCTTGACGCACCAAAACATCTAAATTGGTGTCAATTGCAAACAGCGTTGTCGAAGTTGCCCCGGCAAAGTTATTCACATACGCAGCCCCTCCAGCCGCGCCGGGATTGCCAAAATTGCGATCGCCAGTCCGGTAAGCCAAATTCCCGTCGAGTTGAACTCCCCCCGTCAGCGTGTCAAAATCCACAAGTGCCCCAGTATCAGGGTTGAGGCGGGCGTTTTGACCGGCTTGATTGACAAACCGAATTCGATCGACTGTCGGATTGAAATCAAAACCCGCAGCCCCCGGAGTTAGGGGAACAGCAAACTGTCCGCTACCGACTGAACTTGCTTGCCCAGTCACCGGGTCGATCGCGTACAAGCGATTGCTAGAACCCACACCGTATAACACACCGTTAGCGGGGCGAAAATCAATTCCCAGCAAACTCTCTCCCGGCTGCAACCCTGTAACTGCCACGTCGCTGAGAATTGCCCGCGGTGCCGCCTCGTTAAAACCGACAATTGTTTCAGCGCCATTTCTGACAGTTAAAGCGTAAGCTGTAGGCAAAGGCAAAGCCAAACCGTTAATCTGTCTCCCGTCGGCAATTTGACCCGCGAAAGAAGCTTGACCGGTACTTAAATTGATATTGTACAAGCCCGAAACGCCCCCAACTTCCAGCGCCGCCACTGCCACCTCGCGGCCGCCAATACTCCTGACATCAAAGCCGAGAACGCTAGTAGCATCAACTCCCAAAGATCCGATCGTATTCAACACCCCATTATTCGGCGGATCTTGGCGCACCAAAACATCCAAATCGCTGTCAATTACAAACAGGGTTGTCGAAGTTCCCCCTGCAAAGTTATTCACATACGCAGCCCCAGCGGCAGCCGGAGAACTGCCAAAATTGCGATCGCCAGCCCGGTAAGCCAAATTCCCGTCGAGTTGAATTCCCCCCGCCAGCGTGTCAAAATCCACAATTGCCCCGGTATCCGGGTTGAGGCGGGCGTTTTGATCGGCTTGATTGACAAACCGAATTCGATCGACCGTCGGATTGAAATCAAAACCTGCAGCCCCCGGAGTTAGGGGAACAGCAAACTGCCCGCTACCGACTTGACTGGCTTCCCCGGTTCTCGGATTGATAGTATACAAGCGATTGCTAGAACCCACACCGTAAAGCAAACCGTTAGCCGGCCGATAATCAATTCCCAGTAAACTTTCTCCCTGCTGCAATCCAGTCACGGGCAAATCTGAGATCACACTTCCGGGATTGGAAAGACTAAAACCGACAATCCGATTAGCAGGAGTTAAAGCATAAGCCGTTGTCCGCGCTGGAGGCGGGGGATTGGGAACAACGCTGCTAATAGTATTAGTGAAATTTGCCTGGTTAATCGCACTTTGTCTCACCCCTCTGAGAGTAGCGAGAAATTCTCCAGTCACCCGGTCTTGAATAACAGTATCGTTTCCAGCTTCGAGAATATTTAAGTCGCTAAAACTGAGACCTTCCCCCAAACCGATTAAATCTGTACCGGGTGCAAAATCGGCGATCGCGTCCGCATTTGCCAAATTAACACCGCCGCTGGTACGGAAAGGGTCAGCCTCTGCGTAGCGCCTCAAAACAAATACGTCTGCCCCGTCTCCCCCTATCAGGATATCAGTATCTCTATCCCCTGACAAAACATCATTGCCGGAGTTTCCCGATATAGAATCGCTGCCTTTTCCGCCCACTAAAAAGTCGTTATCTTCACCGCCGTTAATAGTGTCGTTATCTAAATCTCCAAACAGCGAATCTTGACCTAAATTGCCCTCAATTAAATCGCTTTGTTTTCCTCCATAAATGCTGTCATTTCCAGAGTTTGCCGCAATAGTGTCATTTGCCATCAAACCAAAAATCAGGTCATTTTCAGGAGTTCCTGCTAGCAAGTCTGCTTGTGCGGTGCCTCTAATGTCTGCCATGCTCTAATCACCCTCTAAATTTTATACTTCCGTGGCCTAACGGCGGCGGTATTCTCAGTTAAAATATCACAAATTCGCACTTTTAGGATAGTTTTTATTATTTTCAGCTTTAGGGGTGGGTTGCAATAAAAGTATTACACGCAACTAAAATGATATATAAACCCGCCCCCCGATTCAAATAAACCCACTCCTAAATACAGATCACTTAACCGTATTTTATAGTTGGCTGTGTAGCCAAGGGCGATCGCAGCTCAACTGCAAACAGGCAAGCTGAAATTTTTAGCGGTGCGAACCTATGAAATTTTGTACTGCGTTCATTAGTAATATACGCTGACTCTATAATTTTGGATCTGTACAGTCAGAAATTATTTTTCAACTTTAATCTTAAAGCCTGCGAAGGTGGGCTTTGTGTGTGTAGCGGCGATCACCATCGCTCAATATAAAGTGGAGTATAAATGCGGAATTGGCATAATAAGTTAGTTGAACAGTCGTTTTCAGACGACTTAAGCTTTCAGGCAGGGGTTTAAACCCCTGCCTGAATCAAAGTTTCACGTTTGAACCCTTCCCCTGCTTTTTCAAGCTTTCAGCAGTGCTTTAGAAGCTGATTCCCCTGCGAGTTTCAGTTGTGACCTCAATTTGAAGTTCAACAAAACCAAGACAGTCCACTGACTGAGTATGGATAGCAAAATCGTATTTCCTGACACGGGTGCCAAAGACGGCAACAACCAAACGCCAAGAAATGTTGAACACAACCACAAAAGAGGAGCTTTTTCTGGGGTGAGCAATAGCATAGATAAAATCACAGATGGCAACAAGATAGCGCTGCCGACTGTCCCGACGGCCCAAATTTCCTGATTTCTGGTTTTTGTAAATAGGAATAGTTGGGTGATGCCTGCGTAAATTAGGATAAGATTCAGGCAGAGGATTAGACCCCAAAATCCATTTTTCTCAGGTTTTTCCAACAGCGCCCAAGGTGTTAAAATTATTACTGAGCTGAGTAAATTGATGGCGATCGCAACTACAGCCGGACTTTTATCGCTCCAAATTAAATCGAGTAGTGGGTAGCGCCGCCACAGCTTCTGATTGCTGGGAACAATTTGTTTCCGATACCTCGCCCAATCGTACAATGATTGTCTGTCAGATGTTAAAGCTGCAATTAAAGCTAAGAACATCAGCAAATTCAAGATAAGTAAACAGAGGAGATTACCGTTGCCTGCTGGGGGGTCTGATTGGAGTGCAAACCCTAAAAATATTACCTGACAGCAGATAACTAGCAAATAACTTTGCCGCTTGCTCAAAACTGTAGCACTGGGATTTGGAAAGCGGCGCTGCCATCCCTGCCACATCCAGTAGGTTCCTGTACCACAAACCAAGAGACACAAAGCAATGCCACTCGCAATATTTGTACCCACTGGCGAGTAAAACCATTGCAACTTGTCTAAGTTTTCAACTAACGAATCGAAATCAGTTTTATCAACTCGAAAAAGCGGATATCTCAGGATAGCAAGGGGAGACAAAAAATGTAACACATCCCAAGCAGCTCGCGTGAGCGGGAGCCAAGAAATCCCAAACACCACAAAAACCGTAGCGCTAGCCAACCAAGGTTGAAATCCTCCCAACCAACTGGTTGTCAATCCAAATAGCATCGCACCGCTGTAAAATAAAGCACAGCTAGCTGCAACTGCTATGTAGAAACATAAAATTTCATTCAGGGGTATTTGACCGGCTAATCCAGCGTACAAATGCAGCGGTACTGTCAGAATTGCTGCTAGATACAGTAAAATAGGGACGCCCATAATTTTGCCGAGAAAAATTGTTTTGGCAGACTGGGGACTGAGGCGAATAAAGTTGAGGGTGCCGCGGCGTTCCTCCTTGTCTAAGTCGCTGACCAGCAGATAAGTCCCTGCTACTAATAGGGCTAACACGCTCAATATGCTCAGCCAAATGAATATCTCTAACCACCACTGCGACCAGTCAATGGCAAAGTTGCCCAAGGCATCTCTGACGCACTGTTTCTCATAGGAACTGGCATTTTTGAAAATGCAAAATCTGTGATAGATGGGGTAAGTGTACTCCCCATTAGCAGGGGGAACGGGTATCTGGGCGCTGAAATACATGAACAGCAGCAGTTGACCGCTTAGGGAAAGGGCAGAGACGATCGCCATATTGCCAATATTCAAGCGACCTTTGATTTCTCGAAATAACTGGGGATTCCAGTTGCCTATTTTGTCTAGTAAGTGGAGTGTCATTGGTTATTGGTGATTAGGAATGGGTGACGACTCAGTTATAACTCACTGTTTATTCTGGTAAACCGGAAACGAGCAAATTATGATGCTTGCTGGTGTCCCATCTTGAGGAAGATGGTTTCTAAGTCTTCTTGAGTGCAGTGGAATTCGGTTAGGGGAATGTTGGCGGCGACGAGTTCGCGTAATAAATTTGCCGCATCTTCCGGGCTTCCTGAAAAATCAACGCACACCTGTTGAGTTTCCGGGATTATTGCCCAATTTTCCACCCAAGGAAAGTTTTTTAATGCCGATGTTAGCGCTTCTAATTTATTTCCTAAAACCGACATGAAAATTTGCTGGCGGCTGAGGCGTTTGTAAAGTTCTTGTAAAGGTGCGCTTTCGACCAGATATCCGAGTTCCATGATACCCACCCAGCTACAAAGTTCGGCTAAGTCGCTGAGGACGTGAGATGATATGACTACGGTCATGCCGGCTTCTTGCAAAACTTTGATAATTTCGCGGAACTGCATTCGGGCGATCGGATCTAAGCCGGAAACGGGTTCGTCTAACAACAGCAACAGCGGTTCGTGGATAATAGTTCTCCCCAAACTCAGGCGCTGTTTCATCCCCCGCGAGAGGGTGGAAATTAAGCTGTTGCGCTTGTTGGTGAGTTGCACGAGTTCTAACACGGAGTTGATTCGCTCTCGGCGGCGCGGTTGCTGGAGGTTGTAGAGTCGGGCAAAATAGTCTAAATAATCCCAAACAGTCAAGTCGTCGTAGAGGGGAAAGTCGTCGGGAAGAAAGCCGATGCGCTGTTTGAGAATTGGGTGAGATCGATCGCGCAACAACCTATCTCCATTGATATAAATTTCCCCTGTAGTCGGTTCCTCAGCCGCCGCCAACATCCGCAGCAAAGTAGTTTTGCCGGCACCGTTGGGGCCGATCAGTCCGCATACTTCGCCTGCTGCTACTTGCAAATCGATGTCATTGACGGCTATATGGCGATCGAATTGTTTCGTGAGCCCGCGAGTTTCTATTGCTAGTTGTTTTGCCATGTTTGGAGGGTAAGAGAAATTTGATCGGGTAATCTCTGGCATGAACAGTCCTAGACGCATCAAAACCAAAGAAACCGGGTTTTTGTCGTTTTTACGGGCTATAACGCGTCTTCTCACAAAAAACCCGGTTTCTGGCCACCCGTGCGTAAATCTCGATCGAAATAGATGTCTACAGCTAGCCTAGCTCGTTCTTCCAGGAATTGTCATCTCGTTTCTGAAATTAAAACAAGGACATTCTCGATAGCTGAAATCCTTGGTAATATTAAGTCTTCCTTCTTCCAGATAGCTGATTAGGTATGACATCTGATACGCGCACCCTTTAATCCGTGTATCCGTGTTGATCCGTGTAGTGCCTTCCTTCTTTTTTCTGCCGGTTTTTAAATGCTTGAAATTATGCTCCTAAAGCAGTGTTAATCTGTGTAGTGCCTTCCTTCTTCCTTCTGCTATATCAAGTCTTCACGGAAAATTCATGGGGATTGATGTTATCAGATTAGTGAGCTAGCCAAGGGAGCTGATGTCAGTAATTTTACCGTTGAGATGCAGTGTTGTCAGATTGGTGAGCGATCGCAACGCGCTGATGTCGGTAATTTCATTCTTGTCCAGATGCAGTGTTGTTAGATTGGTGAGCGAGCCGAGAAAGCTGATGTCGGTAATTTGATTGAACCTGAGATCCAGTGTTGTCAGATTGGTGAGCGAGCCGAGAAAGCTGATGTCGGTAATTTGATTGCCGTAGAGATTCAGTGTTGTCAGATTGGTGAGCGAGCCGAGAAAGCTGATGTCGGTAATTTGATTGTGGTTGAGATACAGTGTTGTCAGATTGGTGAGCGAGCCGAGAGAGCTGATGTCGGTAATTTGATTGTAGCCGAGATCCAGTTCTGTCAGATTGGTGAGCGAGCCGAGAAAGCTGATGTCGGTAATTGGATTGAACCCGAGATACAGTTCTGTCAGATTGGTGAGCGAGCCGAGAAAGCTGATGTCGGTAATTTGATTGAACCCGAGATGCAGTGTTGTCAGATTGGTGAGCGAGCCGAGAAAGCTGATGTCGGTAATTTGAGTGTTGTAGAGATGCAGTTCTGTCAGATTGGTGAGCGAGCCGAGAGAGCTGATGTCCGTAATTCCAGTCTCGCCGAGATCCAGTGTTGTCAGATTGGTGAGCGAGCCGAGGGAGCTGATGTCGGTAATTTGATTGTTGTTGAGATGCAGTGTTGTCAGATTGGTGAGCGAGCCGAGGGAGCTGATGTCGGTAATTTGATTGCTGAAGTCGGTAAGTTCATTGCCGCTGAGATCCAGTTCTGTCATGCTTGAAAGTATCTGCTCCGCTTCTTCAGCGTCATCAGTACTAGCCTTTTTTAACAACACTTTAACTGTGTGTCTTGCCCCTTCTGAAAGACTGTCCATATGCCTGCACCAGTCTGCAAAGCGGCTAAAAATCATTGGCTCGTTTGATTGTTGTTCTGACATAAAACACTCCTAGATGGGGAATGGGGCATGGGGAATGGGGCATGGGGCATGGGAATACCGTTAACTGTTGGCTTCGCCTACGACTACTTGCAAATCGATGTCATTGACTGCTATATGGCGATCGAATTGTTTCGCGCTCCCGCGAGTTTCTATTGCTAGTTGTTGTGCCATGTTTTGAGGGGTGAGAGAATTTTTATCGGTGCATCTCTGGCAGGAACAGGACTATAGTGATTTCCTCCCTTTTGCATAATTCCCCGATCGTATTATGGCCGGCGCGATGAGAAGTTGTTGGGTGATGGTGCGATCGATCGCACTTTTAGGGTAGTTTATCGCGTAGTAAAAGCCAAGTGTTGAGTTTTTCATCTAAAACATATTTATCAGTATCAGAAAGTGCTGCAATAACTTTCAATCGATTTTTAAGTTTTCTTAACTCGCGAATTTCTGCAATAGGTAGCGTTTTCCAATTAGCAGCCTTTTTTTCGACATCTTCCTGCGACTCTTTGATGTGATCCCAAAACCATTCTAAAATTAAGTTAACATCGAGAACAGGATGATCGGAAATTACTTCCTGTTTTTCTATCATCGCAGCCCGCAACATCATTGAGGAAATCGTAAAAGACTCGCCACTACCTGGTTTTTTCCGATCGGCATCATCGGCTTTGCGATCGTAAATTGCGATTGCTACTTCTGCCCATTTGCGATCGCACAAACCGGAACCATTTTGACCTTTTCGAGCCTTAGCCGAGGCAACATCGGCTAATAATAGCCAGTTAAACCCTTGTGGTTCGGTGGTTTGACCTGAAAATATGTTGTTCGCCCAAATCAGTACAGATTCGGCATTTTGTTCGAGAATGCGATCGAGGGATATTGTCGTAGGAGATTGAGTCATAATTTATCTACTCCACATATTCGATATCAGCATTATTTGTATCAACTCCTTGCTGCCTAAAGGCTGCAATTCCTAGTTCTAAGCTCTCTGAATTGGGTCTAAAATGCCCGCTGTGATTGCTGATTGTTAGCAAAATATACAAACCGTTGGTGCCGACAATCTCGGCTTCTCCCGCCGCCAAAACAGGCTGACCGCGAGTTATAACCGTATGGTAAATTTCATTGTTAACATCTCAAAATTTCGGAATTATAAGGAGTTCTAGGTTGGTTGTCACTGCCCATTTGACAGTACCTTCATTAATTATATCGTCAAATCCTGCTTCTCCCACTTTAATGGGTCTGATACCTAACTCATCTGCCGATCGAATTTCATCATTTAGCGTCGCGGGGGACTGATTGGAAAAGCGAGGGCTAGGAAAATTATTTGAAAATGATTGTGTCACAACCGAATTTAACGAGAATCAAATTTATAGTCAAATATGATTCTATCACTTCAAATCTTCCAGCTTGATCCGAGGATCGACAGCTTTCAGCAGCAAATCCGCCAACAAATTTCCCACAATCAACATCGTCGCACCCATCATCAAACTCGCCATTACTAAATACAAATCTTGATTGTTCACCGCCTCCAAAGTCAGCTTTCCCAAACCCGGCCAATTAAAGAAAAATTCCGCAATAAACGCACCGCTCAACAAACTAGCAAACTCAAAACCCAACAGCGTAATCAACGGATTAACAGCATTCCGCAAAGCGTGAACGTAAATTACTCGATCGTCCGGCAAACCTTTAGCCCGTGCTGTTCGGATATAATCTTGACGCAGCACGTCCAAAAATTGTCCGCGCATCAATCTTTGCAAACCAGCAAAACCAGTAAGGCTGAGGGCGACAGTTGGCAAAATTAAGTGCCAGCCGTAATCGAGGATTTGACCCCACCAAGGTAAGTCTGCGTGGTCAATGCTCGTCATTCCTCCGACGGGAAAAAGAGGCGAAGTATTTTGAGCAAAAAATAGCAGCAGCAACGCTGTGATAAAACTCGGAAATCCTTGTCCGGTGTAGCTGACTACTTGCAGAACTCGATCGACTGTGCGGTTTTGATTGACGGCGGCGACAATTCCCAAGGGAATCGCGATCGCCCAAGTTACAATCAAAGATGCGATCGCCATCAACAGCGTCGCCGGTACTCGTTCCCACAGCAGCGAAGCTACGGATCGCTGATACACAAAACTCGTGCCAAAATTCCCCCGCGTCACAATTTGTTGCAGCCACAGCCAATACTGCACAATAGCTGGTTTATCTAAGCCGAACTGCTGTTCGAGTTGCTTGAGTGTCTCCGGCGAAATCTTCGGATTTTGGCTCAAAGTATCCAAGTAATTTCCCGGTGCTAGCTCAATAATTGCAAAACAAAGAGCCGATGCCAAAAATAGGGTTAAAAGTGCCTGCAAAAGTCGCTTTAAAACATAAGTAAATGTTTCGCCACCAAACAGAGAATTCAACTTTCGCCAATTTCGATTCAATTTAATAGAAGTCATAGGATTTTAGATTTTAGATTTTAGATTTTAGAGTTGAAGAATTGTGAATGATATTAATTCCGGTTGCATCGGAATGATTTAACCACAGAGAACGCAGAGATAGCAGAGAAAGAGAAGAGAGAGATGAATAATTCCGATGCAAAGGTCAAGGATATTATTTGTCAGTAGTTTTTACTCAGCAGTCAACAGTCAACTGTCAACAGTCAACTGTCAACAGTCAACAGTTAACTAACTAATACTCCACTAGCGTGACGATCGGCACATCCGGCAATTTCTGCCTGCCGCCCAAAGCCTGCAATTCAATGATAAAAGCAAAACCGACAAGCTCGCAGCCAGCTTGCTCTAACAATTTAGCCGTCGCCGCCGCTGTTCCGCCAGTGGCGATTAAATCGTCCACAATCAGCACCCGGCTGCCGGATGTCATCGCATCTCGGTGCATCTCCAGCCGATCGACACCGTACTCCAACTCGTACTCAGCAAAATGAACCGCACCGGGCAGTTTCCCTGGTTTGCGGACAGGAATAAAGCCTATTCCCATTTTATAAGCCAACGGCGCGCCAAAGATGAAGCCCCGCGATTCCATGCCCACCACATAGTCAACAGACATTGCAGAGCATTTTTCGGCTAAGCTGTCAATGGTGTAGCTGAGCCCTTGCGGGTCGCGTAACAAAGTTGTAATGTCTCGAAACAGAATTCCCGGCTTGGGGAAATCAGGAATGTCGCGAATCAGAGATTTGAGATCCATAAGCTTGCAGATCGGCGTTGAGGGTAACGAGGCATCAAAAATGGTACAATAATAACGTCAAAAATTAAAAATTAAAGAATAAAAATTAAAACTAAGAGCTTCTTTAATTTTTATTCTTTAATTGCTTAATCCTTTACGTACTATGTAAACAAATGTCATAATTCCCTAACAACAGGGTTGAATATCAACATTTGTCACCCTATGATCGAAAGTCAAAAATCTAATATCTAAAATCCAATGATTAAGTTGGCAGCACGAGTGGGTGAGGTTTCTCCTTCCATAACCTTGGCGATCGCCGCTAAGGCTAAAGCCATGAAGGCCGAAGGGATTGATGTCTGTAGTTTGAGTACGGGAGAACCCGACTTTGATACCCCCGAACACATTAAAGCAGCGGCAAAACAAGCTTTAGACGCGGGCAAGACTAAGTACGGCCCTGTGGCTGGGGAACCGCAGTTAAAAGCTGCGATCGCGCGCAAACTCCAATCCGACAACAATCTCAACTATCAACCAGAAAATATCATTGTCACCAACGGCGGCAAGCATTCCCTCTACAATCTGATGATGGCTCTGATCGAGCCTGGAGAGGAAGTAATTATTCCGGCTCCCTACTGGCTAAGCTACCCTGAAATGGTCAAACTCGCTAGCGGCAAGCCAGTAATTGTACGGACTGATGCTTCTACAGGATATAAAATTACACCGGAACAACTGAGTCGAGCGATTAATCCCAAAACCAAGTTATTTGTACTGAATTCGCCTTCTAACCCGACGGGAATGGTGTATACTACGGCGGAAATCAAAGCGTTGGCTGAGGTGATAGTCGATCGAGATATTTTAGTCGTTGCTGACGAGATTTACGAAAAAATTATATATGACGACGCCCAACACGTCAGCATCGGTTCCCTAGGCCAAGAAATCTTCGATCGCACCCTGATCAGCAGCGGTTTTGCTAAAGCTTACTCGATGACAGGCTGGCGAGTCGGTTATTTGGCCGGGCCGAGCGAATTAATTAAAGCCACCAGCACCATTCAAGGTCACAGTACATCAAATGTGTGTACTTTTGCACAGTACGGCGCGATCGCAGCTTTGGAAAGCAGTCAAGAGTCTGTCGAAACAATGCGTCTAGCTTTTGCCGAAAGGCGTCAGGTAATATTTGAATTACTCGATGCTGTCCCTGGAATTAGCTGTATTAAACCAGACGGTGCTTTCTATATGTTTGTCAACATCAGCAAGACTGGAATGAATTCTTTGGAATTTTGCGACGCTTTCTTAGAACAGCAGCAAGTAGCAGTTATTCCGGGGATTGCGTTTGGTGCAGACGACCATATTCGCTTGTCTTACGCCACCGATTTAGGCACAATTAAAAAAGCCGTAGAAAGGCTCGATAAATTTGTCCGCAGCATCTAAAAATTAGTTAGTAGTCTGTTGACTGTTGACTGTTGACTGTTAACTGTTAACGGTTAACTGTTAACGGTTGACTGTTAACTGTTCACAACTGACAACTGACAACTGACAACCAACAACTGACTAATCACTAAAGCTGTTTAGTCATAATCTCTTTGAGCAAATCCAGCCCCTTCTTAACTCGCCGAGAAACAGTCACCGCACTGATACCCAAGCGTTCGGCCGTTTCCTTCTGCGTCAAATCGTAGAGAAAAACAAACTCCAATATCTCGCGAGTCCGTTTTTCCAACATAGCCAAAGCTTGCTGTACGCGAATTTGATCCTCTTGCGCCAACTGAAAACTCCGATACTTGCTATCGGGCACCAATTCTCCCAGACAAGTAGCCCCCTCATCTTCATCTTGCACCGGCGCGTCCAAACTCAGAGGCGATCTGTTGAGATGGGCCAGTTTAATTTCTTGCCATTCTTCTACAGAAACCTCAAGCACTGCTGCTACTTCAGCATCCGTAGGTTTGCGGTTGAACTGCACCTGCAAATCCTTGATCGCTGCGACAGATTTGCGTTCCAAGGACTGCCAGTGGCGGGGAAATCGCACAGAAGGGCTTTTGTCCCGCAAGTAGTGCTGAATTTCGCCCCGTATGTAGGGAATTGCAAAGGAACTAAAAGCGTGCCCCTTCGCGATATCAAACCGCTCGATTGCCCTGATCAACCCAATACACCCGACTTGCAGCAAATCGTCGTAGCTTTCACCGCACTGGTTGATCCAGTGGTAAACTTCTTTTCTGACCAGTCCAATATTCAGTTTAACTAACTGATTGCGGATTTCATTAGATCCAGAAAGTTGGTACTCGCGCAACAATTGCAAATTTTCGCTTTTTAGCTCGTTCGGCACTGTGGTAGACATGGCGGCATAAGGTTTGGTAGAGCAGAGGACTGAGATTGCTTTAGATCGAGTTTCCAATATAGTCTAAAATAATTTACCTTTAGGTAGTGTAATCCTAGCACTTAATAGGTGTGATAGCGGACACACCTGTTGAATTTTGGGAAGACGCAGCGATTTGGCGGGGTCCTCTCAAGCTATGCGGCAGAAGGTATAATTTTACCAGGTAGAAGGTATTCGGCACAATCCCGAATTTAACCGGGATTTTTTAACTCTAAATTATAATCTGAAAGCTGTTTGAAAACAATACTTTAACTAATTAAAAATCATAACTTAATAACTGGCAAGTGATAATAATTTTATCATAATTTTAGTCATCAGTCAACAGTCCTAAGTTATGTTGCTCAAGACTGTTGGCTAATGAAGGGCGAGCAGTACCTTTAAGGAAAAAAACTACTCAAGTTCGATCGATCCAGAAAGCCAATTTTACGAGACAGAAGGCTCAATGCGAGCGTAAAACAAACCCCGAATTTTCACGTCCAGAGCCGGTCTAGCTCCCAAATCAGTATCAGAAGGCTGCGTACTCTCAAAAATCCCGCCAATTTCGCCAGTGGCGTTGTTAACTTTAGCAACTTGGAGAGAAATTTTACCCGCCTTGGTGCGAGTGTCAGCCACCTTAACATTAGCCCGCACCCGTTTGGAATTGTCACTAGCCGGAAGCGCTACAGCATTGTCGTAGCCAGTCGATACCCCGCGAGCTTTAGGGTCTAAAAAGCCTGCGCTGCGGTAAGAAGGAACGTTAAACTCCCCTCGCAAATCGGTGGAAGTATTGATAGCAACCACTCCCGGTTCTGAACTGGCCACTAGCTGTTTAATGGTAAACAAGAAAGGTACTTGCTCTCCGCCCGGTAACTGAATCGTAATAGCTTGAAAATCCAAGCCGTCTTCTTCTGTGAAAGTCAGAGTTCCGTCAGTACCGACCTTGAGCGTACCTTGAACTTGGTCAATGCTAGACGTGAACCGGGTCAGCAATTTACCAGGCACAAATTCCGCTTCTTGGCGTTTGTTTGCTGGTTCTTCCTTCACAAAATAAGTTGTGGGCTGCAAACACAAACCAGTCAGTTTATAGGTGCCGCCCGCTTCGATGGGGATCGATCCCCGAGAAGTTTCTGCCAAGCTAGGGCAGTTATTAGCCAATCCAGTACCTCTAATCTGGTCGTAGGTGAGCAACTCGGTAGTCGCCACCGTCGTGTCAGGAGCAGAAGAACAAGCAACCAGCGCACTCATGCAAAATGCTAAAAGTGCAACAATTAAAGCACGATATTTCATTGCAAACCTCAATATCCAAGATCGGATTATATTAAGAAAAAGCCCTACTTCGAGCAAAATATAATTGCCCGCCGGCAGGCTAGGCCAGCGCTTCGGGCAGCATTTAGATCCCGATCCCTCGCTTCACCGACACCGGCATTGACTTAAACAATCAAGCTAGTGCGCCGTGAAAATAAGCAAGAACTTATGATTTCTCAATCATGTTCCGATCGCAGCCCAATACACATGGTACGACGGGTTGTGCTCTTTTCCTGACTTGGACTGCAAATTAATATTGCTTAAGTCAACCTACTTAAGTTACTTTGCTTATGACCCCGAATGGCGATCGCCACTAGCTCGATTAGTCGGCTGACCAAAAGGCTGGGGACAAAGGCCTTGTAGATTTCAAAGGAAGCAGCAGTATGGACAACGGCAAAGATTTAGAGTCAGAAAAGTTGCAGTCTCAAATGCAATCGCTGACAGAGGCGATTCGGACTTTAGCCGAAAGTTGTCATGGAGACAGTCTGCTGCTTTTGGCCCTGCTGCGGACGCTGGAAGCTTCGCACCGGGAAATTCGGGACGGTTTATTTCAAGCGTCTTTTCCCGACAACCGCCAAGCACTTTACAAACTGCTCAGGAATATTGAAGCCAATGGCGGCTGGCCTTACATCCACCGCATGAAACTTAGATCGCTCTTGGGGTACACCCAACAATTATCTCCCCTAGAAGATTCTCCAGCCGAGTCGCCAGAAGACTCGGCCGATACTCCGCAAGACATTAAATAGTCAGCACTTACGCACAGACTCTACCTGTAGGGTGCGCACTTCGCACCTTACCACTACAGATAGTGTAAAAAATGATTCCTGGCGTAAGTCCTCATAGTTTTGAGTTATGAGTTTGTGAGTTTATGTAAAACTCAAAACTCATAACTGAGCTGCGCGGCATCTAGAACCCAAATGGTGTAGGAAAAGGTGTAGGAGCTAAGGGTATCGGGGTCGGCACCGGCGTCGGGAACGGCGTCTGGTCGAGCAGGGGCAATAGTCCGCGAGTCGGCGTTGCAGCAAGAGAACTCATTGACACCAGAGGCGAATCCTCAGGCGCGCTAACTGTAGGTGCAGTAGGAATCCTCGAAGCAGTCGGCGTCGGAGTCGGTGCTGCTGTGGGAGTCGGAGTCGGCGTCGGAGTCGGCGTCGGAGTCGGTGCTGCTGTGGGAGTCGGAGTCGGCGTCGGAGTCGGTGCTGCTGTGGGAGTCGGCGTCGGAGTCGGCGTCGGAGTCGGCGTCGGAGTCTCAGTCGGAGTGGGAGTCGGTGTGGGAGTCGGTGTGGGAGTCGGCGTGGGAGTCGGAGTTGGAGTCGGAGTCGGAGTTGGAGTTGGAGTTGGAGTCGGCGTCGGAGTTGGAGTCGGCGTCGGAGTCGGAGTTAGAGTTGGATCTGTAGTTGTAGTTGTAGTCGTAGTCGTAGTTGTAGTTGTAATGGTGGTTGGCCTGGGGCTAACTGTCCCAGTCACAGCGATAAAATCATTGGCATCGATCAGCGCCGCCGGAGTGTCTGTCAAAATTGCTAACAGCTTGCCGTCGAGCGTAATGACTGTATCCCTTAGATTTGCACCGTTACCTTGCCGAACTTGCAGTTGACTGAAAGATAAATTGCTCGGCAGTCCAAAGAAATCCTCTGCCTCATTGTAATCAGTAATTAAAACCAAACTGCCAGGCCCGGCTCCCAATCCAAAGACATCGCTGCCGCTGCCCCCAGTCAGAGTATCCGAACCCTCACCTCCGATCAGAGAATCATTACCCTCTGCCCCAAATAAATTGTCATTGCCGAAACTGCCCAAAATTGTATCGTCGCCGAGACCTCCAGCCAAGGAGTCATCGTTAAAACCGCCGTCGAGAACATCATTACCTTTGCCACCAAACAGGAAGTCATTGTCTTCATCTCCCTGTACCGAGTCGTCGCCTTCATCGCCGCGAATCGTATCGGAACCGATGCCCCCAAAAGCTGTATCGTCAGCCTTGCCGCCGAATAATTGGTCGTTGCCGAAGTCTCCGAAGAGCGAATCGTTGTTGGCATTGCCGTACAAAGTGTCGTCGCCGTCGCTGGCGGTCAAATAATCGTTGCCGTCACCGCCGAACAGTTGATCCCTACCGAGACCGCCGTTGAGAGAATCGTTCCCAAAATTCCCGTAGAGAAAGTCGTCATCACCATTCCCGAATACGGAATCGTCGCCGTCATTCCCTGTGAGGGTGTCGTTACCAGTACCGCCGGCAATCACATCAAAGCCTGCGTTGCCACTAATTAAGTCGTCCCCTGCATCTCCCAACACGCTGTCTATCCCGTCGTTGCCGTCGAGGATGTCGTTGCCCAAACCGCCGCGAATCGAGTCGTCGCCGTTCCCGCCGGAAGCAAAATCGCGCCCTTGGTTGCCAATGAGTTCGTCATTTCCTTCACCGCCAATCAGCGAATCTGCTCCGTCACCTCCAAGAAGCTGGTCGTTGCCGGCATCGCCGTCTAGGGTGTCATCTCCTCCGGCACCCAGGGGCGTATCATCGCCATCTAAGCCTCGAATTCGATCGCTCAGCGGAGTTCCTAGAATAAAGTCGTTGCTGTCTGTGCCGATCAGGTTTGCCATACGGGATACACCGCTCCTCAATCAAATAAATTGTTTGAAATTATGTTAATCGCCTTCGTGACAAGGGATTGCTGCTTGCCTACGTTAGCATAGTTGAGATTTTGGCAATCTGGCGAAGGGGCGCGGGAAGTTGTGTGAGAGTCCGGAGTTGCGATCGTGGCTGGTATAATGCCCGATCGGCAATCTAATTTAGTTATTACGGATTTTTTCAAATAAAAATTAGTCGATCGGACTCAAGGAACTCAAACTAGACAAACGAAATGATGAATAATGAAAAATGAATAACCTTTTTGATTCTTCCTCGTCCTCAAATTTTTTCTTCTGATACCAAATCTGGCTTAGCTACCCCCCTCTATTATGAGAGAAATAAACTCCAAGCAATCTCGTTATTTTTACCTCAGCACGAGTCTCAGCTTCCCGCAGTCAAACAACCAGCAAACCCTTCTGCCTCATAACATATGCACAAAGGTCATTTTTTAAGTTAATAAGTGAAGAAATATCGATATTATTATACTAATATTGGGAATGTATTACTTGTTTCGGAGTGCGTTTTATGATAACCACTAATAAGAACAGGTAGGTAATAGATGCAATTTTATATTTAATTATTGTAGCTTAAAATTGACTACAATCATCTCATTATTTATAATAATTAATTTTGATAAATATATTTACTAATCGTTCAGCGATCCGAAACCACAGCCTTTATGCTGCTTGAGGTTCAAGAGAATAAGCTCGCAAATGGTCAGCGAAAAAATCGTTATAACAACTTTTTTATACTGTGCTATCCTGCTCTATTAACTGCTAAAAACATAATGCGGAACATTACTAACCAAACTCCGAACCTTACGCGCGTCAGAGAAAGATTGCTACACCGATACGCGACAAAGTTAACACCAGCAAAGAACTTGTCGAGTCGGTTATTTTATAACTTTAGTCCGAACATTACTTACAACTCCGAACATTTACTGACTTATTGAGTCGTGCGCCCAAAAGTGTAAGGAACCACTATGTAAATCGGATGTTAAAGCAGGGTTTGCTAGAGGCACAATACCTTGACGAACCAACTCATCCTCCGCAAGCATACAGAACCTTGTTGTCTCCAGCAATCAGCAAAATTTCTGATACTCCGTCATCTCGCCAAACCCCATAAAACATCGTTGACACCAACCATCCGCCCACAATGCCGCAACTTTAAACTTTGCCCCACATTTGGGAATTCCGATCGCAATCGCAACTAATGTCGATCGCCCCCCTGCATCTCCAAATCCTATCAAATCCGATCGCCCGCGATATCTTTAGGGACACGGCAATGCCGTGTCCTTAGCCGTAACTTACCTGCGACAGCCTTGGGCGATCGCCCTTAACACCGCTAGCCGCACTTCTGGATGAGATTTCTCAAGCCCGTTAGCCCGAAAAATCCAGTGTCCGCCGCCCGCGTGCTCGATCGCAATCTTCTGTCCGTCAGGCAAAACTATTTGCCACCAATTCAACACTGTGGCTTTAATAAGGTGGCACTGAATTTCGTTCAGTTGAACCTCCATTAATTTCAGTTGACGCATGATTGGATTTTGGGCAGATGACTTCATGATTTTTCTCATTAAATGAATTCGACTGTTTCTCGGCTTTGATTTCACTTTGCCGATTTTTGAACTTAACTTCACCTTCCGAAGTTTTTGCCTTAACTTCCCTTTCCGAAGTTTTCGCCTTAACTTCCCTTTTACCACCTTTAGGGCCAACTTTGACTCCAAAACCTTTAGACTTAACTTTTCCTGGGGCAGAAGTTGAAGTCTGTTCCGTTGCCGGCTTCTTAAACTCCGCGTCTAATTGGTCTAAAATCTCCTCTTGTTCGGGAGTATGTTCCGCTGGCTGATCTAAATTTCTGGGATTGTATTCGCCAACCAACCTTGCCAAAAATTCCGAAATTGACAGTCCGGCTGCGGCTGCTTTTTTGGTTAAAAGGGCGTAAGTGTCGGTTTTAATCCGAATTTGTTTGAGCCGGAGGTTGGGATTGTTGTCAACTGTTTCGGCAATAGTTACTGCGGTAATCCTTTCTTTTGGTATGACATCGACAACTTCTTGCCACTTTTCCTGTAAACGACAGTCGCCATATTGGTCGGTAATCGCGTGTTTGAACAAAGGAACAACTTGAGCGACGCAGCTAGGCAAAATCTCAAATCCGGCTTTAATCAAGCGCAGGCAAATGCCAGCAGCTTTGATAATTTGCGTGCAGTAAAAATACTGCCTGCCTAAAGCTTGTTCGCAGTAACTTTTAAAAGTTTTGAACTTGTCTTTGTACAATCGCAGTTTTCGGATCGCGTCCAGCATGATTCCTTGACGCACGTAGTCTAGGAATCCCCTTTTAATTTCGCCTGTCAGGTAGTCTAAATCGTGAAAGGGAGATTGATTCTGGATTTCTTCTTCAAAGTCTAGCAGCGGGCCTGCAAAGTGAAAGTTGGAGGCGACATCGCCTAGGTAGAAGTTGTCAATTGATGTGGACATGATCTGGAATGGTTCGAGAAAGGGCACGATAGCACGGAAGTTGTGCGATCGCAAAGGAGAAGTTTTGGTCTGGATCTTTGATACAATTTTGAGTTGTGTTGTCCTGTGAGGTCGATCGACCTTTTACATGGCATCACCTCCTCGGAGTTGAGGAAAAGAGGCTTGAGGTATGCGCCCAAGCCGCAAAAATACGCTTGGGTATGCAGGCACAATTGATAGACACGAAAAATCCGGCGGTTCTTCAAACCTGCATTTTGACGAAAGGAGCCTCGTTGAGCGGCCTTTGTTGTGCCTACCAACATGAAGTTTACGTCTTATCAAAGTCTTTGTCAAGACGTTTGCATCATGAATATTTCGTCCTATGATAGAAGAAGATTTACAAGAAAAGGAGAAGTCTCGATTGAGACTACTCAGAGAACAAGCTGGACTAACACGCCCTCAAGTCAAAGAAAAAATCGGAATTTCCGAGCGAAGACAAGCTGACTGGGAATTAGGCAAGGCTCTACCTAATGCTGAAAACATACTTGCTATGGCTAACCTGTACCAGGTTTCTCTAAAAACTATGTTTGAGGTTTTAGGATTAGACGTAACCAAAATTCCCGATGACTTACCAAGTCGAGCGCCCTCACCGAACGACAACTAACAAGCACAGCTAAATCATGGTGTTGACATTTGATACAATTTTGAGTCAGGCTGTGAGGTCGATCGACCTTTTACATGGCATCACCTCCTCGGCGTTGAGGAAAAGAGGCTTGAGGTATGCGCCCAAGCCGCAAAAATACGCTTGGGTATGCAGGCACAATTGATAGACACGAAAAATCCGGCGGTTCTTCAAACCTGCATTTTGACGAAAGGAGGCTCGCCCGGCCACCCTTCCTTTTCCTATCTACTAGCAGTTTAGTGCCAGATTGCCATTGTGTCAAGCACTATTTTGCTAGCAATTAACTGCTACAATTGATGGAAGCTAAAGATCAAGAAACCATAACCTTGAAAAACCTTAGAGAAAGTGCAAATTTGACCCAACCCGAACTTAGTCGTCGAATGGGGGTAGGAATTCGCATTATTGGCGATTGGGAACGAGGGGAATCCATTCCTCGCTTCGATCGTGTCATTGCTCTGGCGCGCGAGCTAGGCGTACCTCTAAAAACACTTGCTAGATGTATGGGATTAGACGTAGCCAAAATTCCCGATGACCTACAAGCATTAAGTGTACTTCATCTTTCGGCGGAGGTCAAGAAGCTAGAAGCCGTGAAACAAGCTTCATGTATTGTGGCAGAAAATTCGCAAGAAAAGGAAAAGTCTCCATTAAGGCTTCTCAGAGAACAAGCTGGGCTAACCCGCCCTCAAGTCAAACAACATATCGGCGTTTCTGAGCGGATGCAAGTTGACTGGGAATCAGGAAAGTCTATGCCAACTGTTGAAAACGTAGCTGCACTGGCTAACCTGTACCAGGTTTCTCTAAAAACTATGTTTGAGGTTTTAGGATTAGACGTAACCAAAATTCCCGATGACTTGCCAAGTCGTGAGTCCTCGCCTAACGACAACTAACCTGCAGGGGTTCGGAAATGTCTAGGGAAAGGCGCTTGAGTCATGCACCCAAGCCCGGAAAATACTAAGGCTATAACTAAAAACTCAGAAGCCCGATCGACCTTTCATCGCTCAATCCGTGACTTTCCCTCTCAGAGCTTTAATCTGCCCTCGCTTGGTTTTGCTGTCGAGACGCTTGCGCTGGGAACTACGAGTTGCTTTGCTGGGTTTGCGCCTTTTCGGTATGACGATCGCACTTTTAATCAGTTCTTGCAACCGTCTCAAAGCCTCCTCCCGGTTTTGTTCCTGGCTGCGGTGTTCCTGAGCCTTGATGACAATCACACCTTCGGAGGTGATGCGCTGGTCGTTGATTTGCAACAAACGCTCCTTGTAGCGATCGGGCAATGAGGAAGCTGGGATATCAAAGCGCAAGTGAATCGCACTCGCCACCTTATTTACATTTTGCCCCCCCGCGCCTTGAGAGCGAATCGCACTAATCTCGATTTCGCCATCAGGAATGAACACAGTATTAGAAATTTGTAACATGATGAATAAGTGAAATTAAAGATACTGAGAAAGCAGTGCATCTTTTATATATAACTTACTTTGGTAGATAAGTTATTTACAATTCTTAGCGGTCAGGATGAATTCGATTAGTTTTTTTCTATCCCATAACTCTACGTCGTTAGATTTAGCAAGATTGTAAGCATTTTCTGTAAATCTGTTGTTCGTAATTACTCTTCCTTTATTTCCTTTGTAATGTCTGACGGCTCCTGCTACTTCTTGAACTGCTTTAATCCCAACTGGATTTTTGCTTCTTTTCGCTTGAACCACGGTTTTGGAGCCATCTTTGTATAAAATCAAATCCGCCCCATAATCTTGACTATCTTGAGTTAAAGTCACAGTATAACCAAAGTTTATAAAATGAACCTCTAGAAATCTTTCAAACTCTTTTCCCGTCATTTCATCCACTTGCAGAATACCACTGTCTAATAAACGCTTTTTTTCCTCTTCTTCTGTCCATGTATCCAATACCGATGTCGCAATCACACCCAAAACGGCAGCGGCTCTTCCAATAAAAGATTTCATAAAATTACATTTTTTTAAAAGGAGTAATTATGATGGTAGCAGATTTGCTCAGTATAGTTATCTACTAAGATAACAAGCAAGATCACAAGCACATTGTGATCTTACTTACTGATTCTTTTAGATTCCCGATGTTGGAATGGGGCTTTTTGTCTGCACTCAAGTTCAAGTATGGTTCAAAGAGTCAGGCGAAAGTCAAGGGATGTTATAGTTTAGAGCTGTAACAAAACTTTAATCACACCCCAACCGGAGTTTTAGAAAAAATTAATGTGGATACCGTGACAATGGGCAATGCTGTAGCCTAAGATCGCCTTAAATTGTCAGTATCATCTCAAGGCAAGGGTGCAAAATGGCAGATATCAACGGCACGATGATGCAATATTTCCACTGGTACATTCCCGATCGAGGAACCCTGTGGGATGAGGTGAAAAACCAAGCGAAAGAATTGGCTGATGCGGGTTTTACGGCACTGTGGCTGCCCCCAGCTTACAAAGGAATTGGGGGGCAAAGCGACGTTGGATATGGGGTTTACGACTTATTTGATTTGGGAGAATTCGACCAGAAAGGTTCAATTCGCACCAAATATGGTACTAAGCAGCAATACTTGAATGCGATCGCAGCCCTGCACAAATCTCAGATCCAAGTCTATGGCGATGTAGTTATCAACCACAAAATGGGTGCAGATACAGCAGAGATATTTAAGGCAACTCCTTATCCTTACCACGATCGGCTAAATCCCAAAGGTGGGTTGCAAGAAATCAAAAGCTACACTCATTTTAACTTTCCCGGACGCAAAGGTAAATATTCCCAATTTGAATGGCACTGGTGGCATTTTGACGCAGTAGACTACAACGAATACAATAAAGACGATCGCGGCACAGTCTATTTGGTAGAAGGCAGAATGTTTGATGACTATGTTGCCCTAGAAAATGGCAATTTTGCATATTTAATGGGGTGCGATCTGGATTTCCAGGATCAATGGGTACGAGATGAAATTACACGCTGGGGTAAGTGGTATCTCGACACAACAGGTGCCGACGGTTTCCGTATAGATGCAATCAAGCACATATCGTCTTGGTTTTTTTCGGAATGGTTGGATGAAATGGAGCGATATGTCGGCAAAGATTTGTTTGTTGTCGGTGAGTATTGGGCACCAAATATCGATATCCTGCACTGGTATGTCGGTTCAGTTAAGGGCAAAATGTCCGTTTTTGACGTGCCGCTGCATTACAACTTTCATTACGCCAGCCAACAGGGCGGTAACTACGATATGCGGCGCATTTTAGACGGTACAATGATGCAGCAGCAACCGACTCATGCAGTAACCTTTGTCGAAAACCACGACTCCCAACCGCTGCAAGCACTTGAATCTGTTGTAGAACCGTGGTTTAAACCTCTTGCGTATGCGATTATTCTATTGCGAAGAGAAGGTTATCCCTGCGTTTTCTACGGCGATTATTACGGTGCAGAATATGAAGATTGGGGGCGTGATGGCAATCGGTATAAAATTTTTATGCCGTCTCATCGATCGCTAATTGACAAGTTTCTCCATGCTCGCAAACACTTCGCCTACGGCCCTCAATATGACTATTTCGATCATTGGAATACAATTGGCTGGACGAGATTGGGCAATGGGAAACATCCACAGGCAATGGCAGTAATTATGAGTGACGGCCCGGAGGGTTTCAAGTGGATGGAAGTTGGTAAACCTCATGCTAAGTTTGTGGACTTAACAGGGCATATTAAGGAACCTGTGTCTACTAACGAGTGGGGTTGGGGGGAGTTTCGCTGTCAAGGCGGTTCAGTATCCGTGTGGGTTCAGGAAAAAGATTAGTTGGCAGTAATCTCATGTTCTATCTGTAAGGTGCGCCGAAACGCACCCTACAAAAATTAATTAATCGGTAGTACCGGTTTGCAGCGATTCTTTAGCAGTCTGCGTCCACTCAGAGTGGAAGAATTCGCCGCGCGGTTTGTCGGTGCGCTCGTAGGTGTGAGCCCCGAAATAATCCCGCTGCGCTTGCGTGAGGTTTTGCGGCAATCTTTCGCGGCGGTAGCTGTCGAAATAGTCCAGCGAGGCGCTAAATGCTGGCACTGCAATCCCCAGTTGGCAAGCAGTAGCTAACACGTCTCGCCAAGCCGATTGGCGATCGAGAATGCTCTGTTTGAACTCCGGCGCTAACAGCAAATTCGGCAGCGTGGGGTCGTCTTTGAAAGCTGTTTTAATCTTGTCCAAAAAGCCAGCCCGAATGATACAGCCACCTTTCCAAATTCGGGAAATTTCGCTCAAACTCAAGTCGTAATTGTAGGACTTCGAGGCCGCGCTCAACAGCGCCATGCCTTGCGCGTAGGAGCAAATCTTCGAGCAGTAAAGCGCATCCCGGACTTTGTTCACAAACTCTTTAGTATCGCCTTCGTACTTGCCGCTAGGCCCGGTCAGTGCTTGGGAAGCTTTAACGCGCTCGTCTTTGTAAGAAGACATGATTCTGGCATTCACAGCAGCGATAATTGTGGGAATGCTCACGCCCAATTCCAAAGCACTCATAACAGTCCAGCGGCCGGTGCCTTTTTGACCGGCTGCGTCCATAATTACCTCAACTAAGGGTTGCTTAGTTTCCGGGTCGTTGTACTTGAAAATATTAGCCGTAATTTCAATCAAAAACGAGTTGAGTTCGTCTGTGGTATTCCATTCGGCAAAAACTTCCTGCAACTGCTTGCCGTCCAATCCACCAACGTTTTTGAGCAAATCGTAGGCTTCAGCAATGAGCTGCATATCCCCGTACTCAATACCGTTGTGAACCATCTTCACGTAGTGACCAGCACCACCGGGGCCGATGAATGTGACGCAGGGGCCGTCATCTACTTGAGCCGCAATTTTGGTGAGAATTGGCTCTAGTAGACCGTAAGCAGTACGGGTGCCGCCGGGCATCAAACTAGCACCGTTGAGCGCGCCTTCTTCGCCGCCGCTGATGCCCATGCCGACAAATCCCAGTCCGATCGATTCTAAATCTTTGGTGCGGCGTTCGGTGTCGTCGTAGAGCGAGTTGCCGCCGTCAATAATCATGTCGCCCGGTGACAGCATGGGTTTAAGCTGGTCGATGACCGCATCTACGGGTTTGCCAGCTTGCACCATCACTAAGATTCGGCGCGGGGTTTCTAGGGCATCGACGAATTCTGTCAGAGTCTTGGTGCCTACAATGTTCTTGCCGGGGGCGCGTAGGGCCATGAAGTCGTCGGTTTTGGCTGCTGTGCGGTTGTACACAGCCACGGAGAAGCCTCTGCTTTCGACGTTGAGCGCTAGGTTTTCGCCCATCACCGCTAGACCGATTAAACCAAAATTTTGCTTTGTCATGCTAATAACCCGCTTGTTGTTCCCGCTTGAGGATTGATTTGCGAGAGAGGAAA
The DNA here is from genome assembly GCF_036702515.1 of Microcoleus sp. BROC3. Classification (NCBI taxonomy): domain Bacteria; kingdom Bacillati; phylum Cyanobacteriota; class Cyanophyceae; order Oscillatoriales; family Microcoleaceae; genus Microcoleus; species Microcoleus sp. BROC3. Next base: position 124,438 of record NZ_JAUBTQ010000003.1, on the reverse strand, counting down.
GCGAGGCGGGGTGTAGCGCTTTCCGGTGGACTAAAAGTATTGGACAATAGACCTAGGAGGTTTAGGTTTATTTTTATATTCTCAGAATTGATGTTTGGTGAATCAGTAGGGTTTTTTTAAGATTTAAGGGATATTAATGACGCGGGCAGGTGATGATAAGGCAGGTATTATGTCGATCGCAGTAACGGTAGATACAAACAAGCGGACATTTTAAGGACAATTGAGGAGACTGTTGTAACTATGGAAGATTTGCAGTATCTCGCGGCCTGGGTGAAGGAGCAACACGCTCGCGAGTATATTTTGACTTGGCTGCTGAGTCAACAGGGGCTGTGGTGGTCTGATGGGGATATTTATCAGGCCGTTTTGCAAAAGTCGGGAAAGCTTTTGAAAGCTTATGTTCAAAAAAGGCAAGCGGGAGAGTTATTTGAGGGAATTTCTGAGAAGTTGGGAGGAGATGATAATTGGGATGATTTGGCGGCGAGTTTAGGGCGGATTGTTGCGGTTTATCAAGAGGAATTATCGCATTTGCAAGAGCGCGATCGCAAGGGGGATGGGGTAAAAAAAAATTTGATTAGCCAACCGTTGACTGGAGATTCTTTGTCGCTTTTGGAAGTGCAGCAAGCTTTGCCAGATCCTTATGCGGATACGCTGACGGGGAGATAATTTGCGATCGACTTTTTGGAGGCACAAGAATCTCAGAAACCCGGTTTCTTCCTATATCTCTCGTACTCAACCAAAAATTGTCGCAGAAACCCGGTTTCTCGCCACGCAGTGAATCCCAAAAACCGGGTTTCTTCCTATATCTCTCGTACTCAACCAAAAATTGTCGCAGAAACCCGGTTTCTCGCCAGCCAACTAAAGAAAATGGATCGAGATTCAAGGGTTGAGAATAGGTGTAATATCTAGAAGAAATCCGGGAAGTACATCTTCACCCGAAAGTGTAGGCGGTTGGTCAAAAGAGAAATTAATAACTTCTGCTACCTCTTCAGACAACCGATAGATTTCTACTAAAGGCGTTTGGGGGTCAATTAGCCAACCTAAGCGACAGCCGTTAGTTCGATAATACCGCATTTTAGCCCGCAATGTTTCTAGGGAATCACTTTGCGATCGCAATTCAATTACAAAGTCCGGGCACAGGGGAGGAAACCTGCGCTTATCTTCTGCGGATAATGCTTCCCAGCGTTCTCGGAGTACCCAAGCAGCATCAGGGGAACGCTTCGCACCGTTGGGTAATTGAAAGACAGTGGAAGAGTCAAAGACTTTTCCCAATCGAGTCTGACGATTCCACAAATTTAGGTCTGTAGTCAAATCGGAATTTCTGATCCCGCTTTCGCCGCCTGTTGGAGGCATAATAATTAGTTCTCCTTCGGGGGTTTGTTCTAATCGCCACTCTTCATTAGCGATGGACAATTGATAAAATTGTTCGTCGGTCAAAGCGACGGCGGCAGGTAGGTTGAGAGTTATAGTTTCCATCGTTGATATTATCGCCAACTAGGTTGGTTTTATTATAGCTCGCACTTTCTGACAATTTTCTCAAAAATATCGCCTTCGAGGTAAAACAGGTATCTCTGCTTTACCTCGAAGGCTAGATCCCCCTAAATCCCCCTTAAGAAGGGGGACTTTGAATCGAACTTTTGTCCCCTCGTTAAGAAGCGGGAATTTGTATTTGACTTTTGTCCCCCCCTTTTTAAGGGGGGCTAGGGGGGAGCGAGACTTTGCCACAAAACAAATGAGATTAATCTCTCATAAATCTATCTCGCACAATCATCCCAGGAACCGGGTTTCTTCCGATATTTCTCGTACTCAACCCAAATTATTCGCAGAAACTCGGTTTCTCGCCACGCAGCGACACAAATGCGAGCGTTAGGGCTGGTTTATATAGATTGTTTGTGGGAATTCAAGATGGTTGATGAACCCGCCCCTCCGGTAATTATGTTGATTTCACTCTAAATATAGCTGCTAGCTTGACGGGTGAACATTGAGCAGTAAATTCCGTTTGATGCTATCAATTCCTCGTGAGTTCCTATTTCTGCTATTTTACCGTTTTCCATGACGGCGATACGATCGGCAATTTTGGCCAATCCCAACCTGTGACTGATGACTATCGTGGTTTTCCCAGCGGCAATTTGACGGAATATGCTGTAAATTTCGTGTTCTGTCTTGGGGTCGAGGGCGGCGGTTGGTTCGTCAAAAATGAGCACTTCGGCTGTAGAAAGCCGCATTAAGGCGCGGGCGATCGCAATTCTTTGCCACTGTCCCCCCGATAAGTCGATGCCGTCTTCTAATTGTTTCCCCAACGGAGTCTCTAAACCTTGCTCTAAACTGTTGACTTTAGCTGCAATTCCTGCTTCGGAAATAGCTTCATTAATTGCGGTGTCATCCGAGAGGGAAAGCAAGTCGCCGAAACCGACGTTTTCGCGGACTGTGGAGGGGAAACGGGCGTAATCTTGCATGACTACGGCGATGCGCGATCGCACGTATGCTAGAGAGTACGATCGCAAATCTTTGCCGTTCCAGGCGATCGTACCACTTGTCGGGTCGTACAGGCGACCGAGGAGTTTGCCAAGAGTTGTTTTACCCGCGCCATTTTCACCAACAAGCACTAGCATTTCACCCGGATTAATCGTTAAGTTGATATCTTCAACCGTGCTTTTATTGCTACCGGGATAGCAAAAAGATAGATGCTTAATCTCGATGCCAATTTTATCTTTTGTGGGGCGGGAATCTTGCCCGCCATCTGGTAAACTAGGCAGGCGAGATGCCACATCAACAAGCGGAGACTGCAATTCTGGTTTGAGTTCTAACAGTTGAAAAATCGGACTAACACCGAGAGAGATATCGTACAAATTAGCATAATTGCCTATAAGTAATTGCAAACTTTGCTCCACCTGAACAATCAAACCCGAATAAAGCGCCAAATCTCCCAAAGTATAGCGACCACCCAAAGCTCCAATTACCACATAAACAAATGGCAAAGCTACTCCTACTCTACTAAAGACTGACCACAAAAGTAAAACAATTGCTCCTTTTTTTCGGATTTGCTGCATCTCGCTAAAAAACTGCAAAAACTGACCCTGCCAGCGTTTGAGCCAAAGTTCCTGCAACCCAAACAAACGCAATTCTTTAGCGTATTCTTCCCCCGTCAAGACTCTAGCGGATAAGTTCATTTCACGAGTTATTTTAGCTTGCTTTCTTTGAACTCTCCAGATGATTTTGCTATATTTTCTTTGGATGTAAATTGAGGGGCAGGATGAAATCAACATCAGCACTGGCACCCACCAAGCTATCGCAGCAGCAAGGCCTATCGATGGAATAAATATAAAAATTCCGGTGACTGTCATGCTGATGGTAAAGGCTAGTTGCTGTATTTTGAATACTCCCGTTTTGGCTAGTTCTACTATATTTAATAGTTCGGGGTTTTCAAAGAGGGCAATATCGTCGAAATTGGCGACTTTTTCGATGACTTTTCCTTCGACAAAGCCTTGAACGCGATCGCGCAAAGATGTCGAGACAAAAGAGCCCATTGTGTCTAGGGCATCGCCGACTAACCTGAGACTTAAGACTCCGGCAATACTCCACAGCAATATTGGCCGGGAAAGCATCAAAGCAAAGGGCTGTGCTGTTTGGGTTTGCGATAGCAACCGAGATACTTCATCAATGATTAATTTATCTAAAAAAAGCACGGCAGATGGGGCAGCACCGCCGATGATGTTGAGTATTATTAAATTTCGGAGTTCTATTGGTGCGGCTTTGATTATCAGGCCCAGGCTGCGCCACAAAGCTTGGAATGTGGTAATTTGGATGGGTTGCATAGTTTGTGGGTAGGTGTCGGGTCTACTCATCCCCGGACGGTATATTATAACAGTAGTTATTAACTGTTTGCCCAGCATTGAGAGGGTACAGGATTGGTTTTTCTCCTCAAGTTTCCCAAGTTGGTTGAAAATTCATGAGTGCATTCATAGCTCGTTCCAAACTGGGGGAATTAGTCTGTGCTGACGCAACCTGCCAACTTTGATTGACAAAGTGGATCAGTTGACCATTGTAGTCTTTACCAATTTTTGCCGTACTATTACGATCGGGGACGATCGCCTCCCGCAGATTTCGCTTCTTTGACTTTTTAGCCAGATTGATTAAAAGCTGCTTGGGGTCAGGAATTCGATCCGCGTCGCCAGGAATCAAGTCTACTGAAATACCCAGAAATTGGGCAAAGCCCTCTCGATGTGCAAGTAACCACGCTTCCACTTCTTTAACAGCAATCCGAAACAGCAGATTAGGATGTTTTGGTTGAGTTAACCACTCCGAAATAATTACTAACGGGCATTCTGCATTATCCAAATCAGTTAATACTAAGTATGGCATTCCCTTAGCCGCATAATTTAATCCAGAAATAATCTTTTTAATTTTGCCATATCCTCTCTGATTCAAGCACTGTCCCACTGAAAAAGGACGTTGAGACTGTTTGAGCATTTGTTTAAGAACTGCTTCACTCAGTGCATCCTCAAACACTAAATTGATGGGAATATCCGTCATTTGAATAAACTCAGTTTTTCAATCGCGGGCGGTGCTGTAAGAGGAAGTGCAGCATCAGCTATGCTTAAACCTCCTTCTAATAGCATTTTGATTTGTTCATTACTTGAAGCAAGTTTTACCTGAGTTCCTTCAGGAGTCGGTGTCATTAGCAGCACCTCTTCGCCACCAATGCCTTTATCAGAGAGCAAATCAGCACTATGGGTACTAAGAATAACCTGTCGCTTTCTCGGGCGCTGAAGGCGATAAATCAGAGACGGTAAATTGCTAACAATCGCCGAATTTAAGGAAAGTTCTGGTTCTTCTAGTAACAATAATGAATCGGTTTCTAAAAGAGACCAAAGCAAACCAATTAATCGTAAAGTTCCGTCAGAAAATTGGTCTTCCCGTTGTTTTCCCGCTCCTGGCCGCCAATGTTCATAAACAGCTTCCAAATGAGGAACCCCCATCACATCTTTGGTATCTGTGAGGTTTTTCAATTGTGGGACAGCCAACTTTAAAGCATCTTCAATTTTTCTTAATCGCGATCTTCGAGTTTTTTCGGGAGTTTTAGCAACTCGCTCTAAAAAAGTTCTCCCAAAAGGATCTTCGGAAAGTCCAGGGGTAGCAAAAGCTTCGGGATGGCGAACTAACTGAGGAATTAAATGTAAATATAAAATCGCTTCTAAAAATTTAGCAATTTCTCTGAATTCTGCATTGGCATTAATTTGCTCTAAATAAGTCTGGGTGAGACGTAGCTCATCGTTGTCATCCTCTTGAGTAGGGCGATTGACAATTTGCTCATCGCCTTTCCAAACTCGTTCGTAGGCAACAATAGGCTCATTTTTTCCACCTTTTCTCTGTTTAATTCCCAGCCCATACCTCCATAATGGCTGTTGGGCATTAGATTCTGAAAGCTGAATTTCTATTTCTACATCTGGATATCGGCGTGCATAAAGACTGCGAATTTTTGATACGCCACCTCGATCGCTCACGGCTTTCTGCAATCCGCCTCCTGCTTTAGCCAGATCCCGCAAAAAGCGCAATGAATCGAGAAAGTTTGACTTACCACAAGCATTAGGGCCTACCACAAAAACGCGATCGCGCAAATCAACATTCACTGACTGAAAATTTCGCCAATTTTTCAGAGCTATATGGGAGATAATCATTATTTTAACCTAATCCATAAATAGTGGAGCATAAATTTAACAGTCCTGGACGCATTCCGATCGAAGAAACCGGGTTTTTTACCGAATCTGCCGGTCACAACAAGTATTTTGGTGAAAAACCCGGTTTCACCAGCCCCCGTGCGTAAGTCCTATTTAATTTTTACCCACCGTTAAAAATTTGCTTTGCGGTCCAATTCCACTCGGGAAACACTGCCGATTCAACCCTTTCATCCCCTCGGAACAGCTTAATTTGATACTCACCATCTACTAACTGATAAACCGATAAAGTAGGCTGTTTCGGAGAACCAATATAACGGCTACCACCTAAACCCAAATAATCTACAATCCAATATTCAAAAATGCCTAATGCTTCATAATCAATCATTTTGTGGGCATAATCATCCCGCCAATTTGTGCTGACAACTTCAACAACTAATTTGACGGAATTTCCCTGAGTAATAACTGATTCTCTTTCCCATCGAGACTCATGGGCTGCTACGGCTTGTTTATCTAATACAATTACATCGGGATCGTAGCCAGAGCGATCGCTAAATTTAATTGTACATTCCTTGGGAATAAAGTAAGGAAGCTGTAGTCGCCTGATTTCTAACCCAAACTCGATCGCCTGAAAACCGGCGCTGGCTGAATGTTTACCAGTGGGATTTGGCATTTCAACAATAACTCCGTTATGTAATTCATAATGTCCGTTTTCTGGCTTCCATTCCAGGAAGTCATCAAAAGTTATTAACTTGGGTATAGTTTGAGTCATCAGGAAACCTCTTTAGTGATAGGTAAATGAATAATTTGATCTTGATATTCATTGAGAAAAGAACATTCTGCAATCAAAATTAATTCATCTATGTTTTGCCCAACGCTTAAATTCGCATTTAAAATAAATATCCCAGGAATATGACGATTGGCTTGCAAATGAGCGTTTAAGTGAACAGGCATAGATTTACGGTTATTCGTGACTAGGATAAAGTCATATTTTTCACACCATTCTAAAATTTCCGGGTCTTTAGTTCCTTTGGCTGGTATAAAAGGTTCGCCAATGACCCGAATAATTAATTCTACTTGTTTCATCCGAATTTGAGTAGGATAAACCGGGTCAATATTTTCATCCATCAGATACTTGAGGGCCATGGTTTTTATTTCTTTCTTCCTTAATTTTTTGGAGTCTTATCGAAGCTGGATGAGGGTTTAATTCTTGGGCTTTTCTTTGTTGGTGCGACCATTCTAGCCAGTCTTCGATATATTTATCTAAGACGGCTCTATTGTTTAAATAATACAGGATTGTTGCATAAATTTGATCCAGGGTCAAAGTATAAAAGTGTTTGATAATTTCCTCTGGTGAACGTTGATGATAAATATATTCATAGAGGATGCTTTCTATTCCTACTCTTGTCCCTTTTACTCGAATGTCATCATCGGCTAAAAATTCAAAATATTCTTCTATTAGCATGGTTTATTCCTCCATTTGTTGAGTCAGGTTTGAATTGGCGAAAATAAAAATCATGGCTGCAATCGAATAATTTTCAAACTTTCAATTCCTCGATCGTCCACAATCTTGACAGGTAGACACTTTATCCAACCCCTTTGCCGAATTTGTTGGCTGTTTTTTGGGGATTTCTCTACCCCGCTAACATCTTTGCTATCGGCTGATGAATTCGATCGCACCACACCGGAATCACAGGCTGACCAGATTTTCAGGATGCGATCGCCCTTTCCATCTCAAACTCTGCCAGATCGAGCGATCGCCCTGAATGAATCCCACCATAGCATAAACCGCTTTATGCCAAAGTTATCCAAATGTCAAACGCCGCACCGTACCATCATCTATAAATCGCTGTTCGCCAACGCCAACAACTTCCACAATAACTTCGCGTTCAGAAATCGAAAATTGACCCTCGCGCGCGGCAATTTCAACGATGATTTTTTCCTCTTCCAAATACACCTTGTAATTAGTCGTAGCCCAGACACCTTTTTCATGTTCAAAACTCTGTCCATCGTCCTCATAAAGCGTCCATTCACCAGTTCCGGGCCAAATTCGCATTTTTAATGACTCAAGCGGTTCTTCGCTGACAAATTGCCTCACAGGTGCGATCGCAATTATGCCCCCGCCCCGCACGTAAAGCGGCATTCTCTCCAAAGGTGCACAAGCTAAAATGTGCGTCGGGCCGTGATAGCATTCGCCCGTCCACCAATCGTACCAAGTCCCCTCCGGCAAATACACGGCGCGGTGCTCAACTCCCGGGCGGTAAACGGGTGCAGCCATCAGCGACGGGCCGAGCAATACTTGATCGTAAAGGTGATAAGTTGCCCGATCGCGCGGAAAGTGATACAGTAACGGTCGCAAAATCGGCGTTCCCGCCGTCGCCGCTTCCCAAAACAACGTGTAAATGTAAGGCAACAACTGATAGCGCAAATTCATGTATTCGCGGCAAATCTTCTCAGTGCGAGATCCAAAAACCCACGGTTCGTGCTGCGCCGTACTCATCGCCGAATGACCGCGCATCAAGGGATACAGCATCCCCACCTGCATCCACCGCGCGAACAGTTCAGCCGTTGCATTCCCCGCAAAACCGCCGATGTCGCAACCGACAAACGCCACGCCGGAAAGCCCCATATTGCAAAGCATTGGTAGCGACATTTCTAAGTGTTCCCACTGCGATTGATTGTCGCCCATCCATACCGAGGAGTAACGCTGAATGCCGGCAAAACCCGATCGCGTCAGCACAAAAGATCGCTCGCCCGATCGCACTTTTTGCAACCCCTCAGCACAAGCTTTCGCCATCATCAACCCATACAAATTGTGCGTTTCCGCGTGGGTAGCGCGATCGGATTCCGGGCCTTGCGGTGCATCTAGGGGAAAGCTGATGTGTTCGCCGCCGTCGCCAAAAGGCCGTTCTGCGATCGCAGGTTCGTTCATGTCGTTCCAAATCCCCGAAATCCCAATATCTGTCAGAGTTTTGTGCAATTCGCCCCACCATTCGCGCACCTCCGGCCTCATGAAGTCGGGAAACACCGCTTTGTCCGGCCAAACGTAACCGTGGAATAGCTTTCCCTCTGCGGTGCGAACGAAATAGTCATTCTCCACACCCCGATCGAATATTTCATAATCTGCTTCCGGTTCGTACTTGACACCGGGATCGACTATCGTGACAACCTTAAAACCCGCTGCTTTCAAGTCTGCGATCAGTTTCGCGGGATCGGGGAAACGCTTCGGGCTCCAGGTAAAAACGCGGTAGCCGCGCATATAGTCGATGTCGAGGTGGATGACATCGCAGGGAATCGCCCGATCGCGAAATTCCTTCGCCAACTCCCGCACAATGTCCTCTGATTCGTAGCTCCAGCGGCATTGGTGGTATCCCAGCGCCCATTTTGGCGGAAGCGGCATCCGGCCGGTTAACTGGGTGTAGGTGGCGATAATTTGGGCGGGTTCCGGGCCGTAAATGATGTAGTAGTCGAGTTCCGTGTCTCTGGTTTCCATCCGCAAAACCCCGGGTTTTTCCGCGCCGATATCGAATTGACTCCAAAATGTCGTGTTGAAGAAAATGCCGTAAGCGCGATCGGGATTCAGGGCGATGTAAAATGCGATCGCCTGGTACATTTCATCGGTGAGGGAATTGTAGTCGAGGGAGTCGGTTGTCCAGTTTGTCTTGACTTCGGAGAGTTTGTCGAGAAAGCCGGTGCGTTCGCCGAAACCGTAGAAGTGCTCGTCTGCTTCGATGCGCTTCCAGCCCGCAGTTGCACCTGCGCGCCATCCCATACTGCGATCGCAGTCGCTAGCAAAGGGTTTTCCCGATTTGTCAAAGCATTCGATTGCAGCGCGCGATCGCTTGACTGAAATCGTTATTTGTGATGTTTCAATTTCTATTTTTTCGTCTGTTTCTCGCACTTCAAATGGTGTGATTTCCCACTCTTCGTCAGGGACAGTTATTGAGTGCGATCGGCTTTCTACCCCCCCTTGCCCCCCCTTACTAAGGGGGGGTTGGGGGGGGTTTGGGGACATTCGCACTCGGATTAAATTCGGTGCGAGGATGCTGATATTTAGGGAGATCTCGCCGCAATTAAAGTGAATTGTGCGATCGGTTTTATTTATGGATTCTACCGAACCGATTGTTGACCAAGGCTGTTCAGTAGTTTGGAGTTTTCCGAAGTATTGCGGCATATACGATTTGGTAATTTGTAATTGGTAATTGGCAATTAGTAAACCGATCGTGCAAGCCGCACTTGACTGGCGTCATCTAGCTAAAGGAGGAATATAACTTGTCAGCATTTCAAGTAAATGAACAAATGCGGGAAAATATACTTCAGCAATACCGTGATCGGCCGAATAAGCTACTATAAAAAATGAAACAGGTATCCATAAATTAAGTGAAAAATAACTGATGCCTTGCACTATTTTTCATAGTAAATCAGACTTTATGAACAGGCAAGATGCCTGTTCTACCATAAAATTTAGTCTTTGTGGAACAGGCATCTTGCCTGTTCTTAATAACGGTGCCAGATGTCAGAAATAACTTAAATCCGCTACTATAGCAATCCTTGCAGGAGTTGTAAATTTTGTACCCCACCCCAACCCTCCCCGAACCCGTGGGGAGAAAGTAAGAAATTCACAAATGATTCAAGGATTGCTATATATCTATCGCGCGATTGCTTCCCATAACTCATACGGGATATCAGTTAAACAACTCTAGCAATCCTCGCATCAATTATGAACTCTTCTCTTCCTTCGCGTCTTCGCGGTTCATTATATCCGGCAAAAAACAAAGTGAATCTTTCGCTGCCTAATTACGAAATCTCCACTTTTATCACTATTCTAGTGGCTGCAAAAACCATGTTGCATTCACTCGATCTTACTTGTACAAAACAGCCTCTTTCAAAGTCGCGATCTTACCTAGCGCTTCATCGAGATCCTCTTGGGATGCACCGTGGGCAATGATGGCATCGGTCAAATGCTTCACAATCGCATCAAAGTGTTCTGGCTGTAAATTCAAACCTGCGTGTGCTTTCTCCATTGAACGGCCTGAGTATTGCTTGGGGCCGCCAAGGGCATAAGAGATAAAAGCAGTTTGATGGCGGCGCTGCTTTTCCATATCTGTATGATCGAAGAAGTGGCTCACTATCTCGTCAGCCAAAACATCGCGGTAAAAATCATCAACCATCTCTTTAATAGCTGGCTCTCCACCCATTTTCTCGTACAATGTTGTTGCCATATCGTTTCAGCGAGTTGTTTTTTTTCACTTACTCTTTAATTTTAGCTGGCAGCTTTGCTTTTTTCACCCTGTGAAATATTAATTTTATCTAAAATAATTACTTAGTAACTGTTGCGACTGCTGGTATTTTTTAGACCACCCTCTATTGGTAAACTTTATTAACGTTCTATCGCCAGTTAGATATTGTCGATCGCCCTCCCAGCATTTTGACCTAATGCACAGATTGCTTTTTTTAGCAAGATGTTTCCTATACAGCGCCAACACCCATCGGTTTTCCAGCTAGCAAACTCAAGAAATCGGTGATAAAACAGAGGCCGGATGCGATCGCAATTTCCGCGATCGCCTCTGCAATTCCACAAGTTAAAATAAATGGGCGATCGGCTGCTGAGCGGCATCATGTATAATCGAATTGCAAATATAGCAATCCTAAATCATTTGTGAATCTCTTACTCCCTCCCCGCGGCTTCGGGGAGGGTTGGGGTGGGGTAAAAAATTTACGACTCCTGCAAGAATTGCCCATATAATCGAATCACAACGACGAGCGGCGAAAGTCGATCGCCTGTATACTGATATTCTGCCGTTTCTAGTCGGTTGCGACACTTCCGGGCGATCGCCCGCAGTTAAGAAAAACCTTTGATTTAATTACGCGGACTTAAATCAACATTATGATGCCATCCGCGAGGAACGAAGCAATCCCAAGTCTGAGCGATTGCTGCATTTCTATCTGCTGTTTCCTTAAACTTTGATGATTTTTGAGTGCCTTGAAATACTATAGCCAACATCCTAACGCTTTCTCGATCGACTACCTCAACGACTTGCGAGGAGCAATTCTAGCCTCCCCTTATCTAGCAATCAACAACCTCAACCGCGATTTCATTGGCACAAAAGGGTTTTCCGTGGTGTTTCAACGTGCGGAAATCGCCGAAGTAGAACGGCGGTTTCCCTTGTTTAAACCCTATCTAGACCAAGCATTACAGCCTGAATGCAATGCTTTTTACCTCAACCCTTTGTTGCTGGGTGAAGGTTCCCGCGTCGATCCGCATATCGATCGATCTTTGCGATCGTACTGCAAAACGGTTGAACCTCCCGCAGCCGTCAGCGTTTTGTACGTACAAGTACCGCCGAACTTGCAAGGGGGAGAGTTGATACTGCGGCGCAACAAACAGCAAGTCGGGCAGATTAAGCCGCAAGCCAACTCGCTGGTCTATTTTCAAGGAGATTTGACTCACTCTGTCAACGCTGTTAAAACTACCGGAACTCGTTTGAGTTTGGTTTGCGAACAGTACAGTTTGAGCGAAACAGAATTGCAAGATATTCCAGGATTCACAGTGGAATCTAGGGCCGTGAAAGCCAAAAGCAAGTAAGGTCTATTCGATAAAAAGAATCTCCTTATTGCAAGGTCAATATAGTAGCCAAAAACACATATATTTACCAAACATATGATTTATTAATTGTGTAGATATCAACCGGGCTATCCACCAATTCTGGGTAATAAATTACCGGATTTATGCTGCACTATTAGGACGGTAACAGCAAGCAATAATACCTTGCTCATCAAATCAAATATGTGAGTCAATTGTCAACAACTCCCTTTTTCCAGTCCTGGACGCAAAAACCCGGTTTCTTCACGTGACAACGAGAAACCGGGTTTTTTGGTTAGCCTGCGTCCAGGACTGATAATCTGAAATTACAGAGGTACTAAAACCCGGGTAGTAAAGCCTGTATTCATTTTTGAATCAGGCTTACAGGCTTTTTTAGCAGTACATATGCACGAGGTAATTTCAGTTTAAAGGTATGAGGGAATTACAAATGAGTAATTATAGGAACTCTCTACTTGGTGGTAGCAATCCCTAACTTAGCTCCCTTAATTCGGCGTAATTTATCCATAACTTCCACAACATTTCCGTGATTGACGCTTGTATCCGCATTCAGCACAATTAATGAGGTCTGATTTGAACCCATCACCTGTCGCACCGTACTCTCAATCTGCTCTAAGTTGACTAACTTTTTATCAACCATTAACTTTCCATTAGCATCAATGGTGACGGTGATTTTAGCAGGTGCTTCCTGAGTCTGAGAGGTTGCTGCTTTCGGTAAATTTACGGGTAGACCCTCGGATTTGGATAAAGACAAAGAGGAAACAATGAAAAACGTCAATATGGCGAAGGTTACATCAATCAGTGGCACGATGTTGATCTGGGGAATACTATCAGGTTCATCGGGTAGGCGCATAATTAGATTCTCTTAGTAGTTGTTCGTAGCGGTGACGGTACAGTAACTCTAGCTGACCTCCGGCTTCCTGAATAAAAGCTATTTGCTGTAAGTAAAACCCGCGAAACATATTGGCAAATACGAGCGTAAAGATTGCCACCACTAACCCCATTGCCGTAGAAACCAGGGCTTCGCTAATCCCCCCGGTAACGCCTGCGGCATTGGTGCCTGCAGCATCTCCCAGTTTGAGGGAGTCAAAGGTGGTAATTAAGCCCAAAACTGTTCCGAGCAACCCAAATAGCGGGGAGAGGGTGATAATGGTGTCAAATATTGTATTGAATCGCTTCAAAACGGGGATTTCTGCCTGAGCTGCACTCTCTAAGACCAAACGAAATTCTTCGATGTTGGGCGAGTCTAATTCTAATGCTTCCAAAAAAATTCTGGCTAACGGCAAATCAGCGTTTACTTGTAACTTTTTGATGGCGGAATCCGGGTTTTGACTGTAAAGTTTTAGCACTTCCCGGACGACACGCCGCTGTCGCCGATTCACTTTAAACCAAAAAACAAGACGCTCTAAAATCAGTGCGACTGCTGCGATTGACGAGGCAAGCAGCGGCCAAGAAACAATGCCCCCAGCGCGAAAAATGTAAATGAAATTATCCATTAGTTTGTATTCTCGTTATCTGTGTTGAGCGATCGCAAGCTGCCTAATGCTGCAATTAGCCCGATCGAAGGCTGGTAGAGTTTCTGCGTCAAGTCGGCATAAGTGATTCAGACTGCGAATTGTTTCACTCAAGCGCGATCGCGATCGCACAAACGCACTACCTGTATGTGACTATCTTCGTCTGTACCCAAAATGCTGCTACTGTTATCCCGACCGATTTTTCTGCCAGTGCTTCCTTGCTAACTATTAGCGTTAGAACTTGAAAATAATCTTCAATAATTTAAAAGATTCTCAACTAGGTTTCCACAAAATTCCGTCCGTGTCAAGGCATGACCAACAATTTTTGATAAAATCTACTTATTATTTAAATTAAATTGATTAGAAATTTTTATTTAAAAATTCTCTAAAAAGCTTGAGAATGTTGAAATTTATTGGTATATTCCCGGCTGGAGTATTGCATTTAAGGCATTTTGGAAGCTTGCCCTGCCAGAATCCGAACATTGACAGCGCCCATGAGAGCAACGTCGGGCCACCCAAAGGAAATGCTGCATGGTGGCGTCTACTCGCTCTATCAAAATTAAATAAATGAAAATTAATAGCAAGAGTCTTGAACAGGTGACAGTCTTCTTATAGGATGGGTAAGTTCATCATTGATAGCAAGCTCAACCCGCAGTTGGTAAGTTGTTTCGGGTTATGTGGGGGAGCCAGCAAGGATGTTGCCAACCCATCCATAAAGGAGTTTCACAAGGCATGAGTTTTTCAAATGTTTCGGCGACGCAAAGACAACAACAAGAAGAAGCTCTCAAAAAAGTTCTGGCGATCAGTCTGTTAGCCTCAACCTTCCTGCACGGTGTCGCGCTGCCGTTGAGCCTCAACTTGGTCAAACCTGCTGAATTTTCACAGGATTCTATTGAAGTTGTGATGCTTGATGAGCCTAAAGTAGAGGAAATCCAGCCAGAGCCGGCTATTGAAGAAAAGGTATCTCCCCCGCCTGAGACGTTAAAACCAGAACCGCCACCAGAGCCAACTCCCCCAGAGGAGTCACCCGTAGCCGCAACGCCCCCGCCGATTCCAGAGGAGCCACCCGTAGCGGCAGAGCCCCCGCCGATTCCAGAGGAGCCACCCGCAGCGGCAGAGCCCCCGCCGATTCCAGAGGAGCCACCCGCAGCGGCAGAGCCCCCACCGATTCCCAAGGAGCCACCGGTAGCGGCAGAGCCCCCACCGATTCCCAAGGAGCCACCGGTAGCGGTAACGCCACCACCAGAGATTAAGAAAGAGTTGCCCTTAACGGAAACTCCGCCACCAACTCCTGTGGAACCTTCCCCCGCACCTCAACAGGATTTCAATTCCCCAGAAACTCCTAAAACCCCGATCGCCAACGAACCCAAAAACCCCTTGCCCGCTCCAAAAATTGATAGCCCCAGCACAACGGCGAGCCAGGAATCCCCTCCCAGCGAACCACCCGTTACCGCTTCCCGCCCCAAGGGCGCTGGGAGTTCCGCAGACTTGACAAAAGATGCTGGAAATCCCAAGTCCTCCGACAGTCCTGAAAAAAATAACCCGCTATCGCCATCTGCTTCGGCTGGTGGTAACGGGGAGCCTTCGTCAGAGGGATTAAATCCTTCTTCCGGGCCCATCCAGCGATCGCCCGGGGCTGGATCGCCCGTCACAGCTACTAGGCCAGGAGGCGGTGGCAATTCTGGAAATGCGATCGGGGATGCAGGAAACCTCGCCTCTTCTGGTGGCCCTGGAGGCGGAAGCCCTGGAGGCGGAAGCCCCGGAGGAAGTGGGTCGAACTCACCCTCTGGTGCCAGCGAAAATGGCGACATACCTTCCTCAGAGCCATTTGGGGATGGTTCGGGCCGATTGGGGGGATCGTCAACGGCTGGCTCACCAGTCACGGGCGGAAGCCCTGGAGGCAGAGGCCCCGGAGGCAGAGGACCTGGAGGCGGAGGCCCGGGAGTCGGAGGCCCTGGAGGCGGAGGCCCTGGAGGCGGAAGCCCGGAAGGCGGAAGCCCGGGAGGACGCGGCTCGAACTCGTCACGCGGTGGAGGTGGAAATGGCAGCGGGGGTTCGTCAGAGCCATTTGGCAGCGGTTCGGGCTCGGTGCCAAAACCGACAAATCCAGGAGGAGGGGGAGGTTCTTCGCGCCCTTCGGGCCCGCCTCCAGGTACTTGCATTAGCTGCGGTAAACCTGATTATCCGAGCGCAGCCAGACAACAAGGGCGGCAAGGCCGAGTGCAAGTCAAGTTTGACGTTGACCCCAACGGCAAGGCATTCAACATCGCAATCTTGGTTTCTAGCAACTACGATGACTTCGATCGCGCAGCGATTAAAACAGTAGAAAAATGGAAATTCGCCTCATCAGAGACTGGCATTCAAGGAAAAACAGCGTCCATTACCTTCCGGCTCAATGATTAGGGAATTGCTGGAAACATCAGTAATTTGCCGGGAAATTCAGTACCGGAAACGGAAGTGCAAACTGAAAAATTTAATTTTTTGTCAATTATGAATTTGGGAATATCGCCAGCCAAATTAAGTAAACTTCCGCGAATTGGACTCGCTTTATTACTTGGTTCCAACTTGGGAATGATTCACTTATTTGCGAACCCTGACAGCGCAATGGCAGCAGTGATTACTTTACCCGATGGCGGACGTTGCGAGGGAGAATTGAGTGACGGAAAACTCAGCGGTTCAGCCACCTGTCAATATGCCAACGGCGATCGCTACGAAGGTCAATTTCTCAACGGCAAACCTCACGGTCGAGGCATCTATACCTTTAAAGAAGAAGGTCGATACCAAGGAGAATTTGCCTCGGGTGAATTCAACGGTCAAGGTGTCCGCGAATTTGCTAACGGCAACCGCTACGAAGGGAGTTTTAAAAACGGTGAGTTTGAGGGTACAGGAACTTTTACCTCAACTAACGGCATTCGTTATGAAGGCACTTTTACGAGTGGTTCTCCCAGCGGTAGAGGGGCTTTTACATTCAGTAACGGCACTCGTTGCGAAGGAGATATTAAAGAAGGAAAAGTTAACGGCAAAGGCGTTTGTCAATATGCTAATAAGAACCGCTACGAAGGAGAGTTGCTCAATAACGCGCCTCACGGGCAGGGAATCTATACCTTTGCAGAAGAAGGCCGTTACGAGGGGCAATTTAGTGAAGGACAATTTCACGGTAAAGGGGTTCGCGAATATCCGAACGGGAACCGCTATGAAGGAGAGTTTGTGAAGGGCAACCCTCAAGGTCAGGGATTGTTTACTTTTAAAGAAGGGGGACGTTATCAAGGGCCGTTCGACAATGGAGAATTTAGTGGTGAAGGTGTCCGTGAGTTCGCCAATGGAAATAGCTATAAAGGCACCTTTGTCAATGGTAAGATGAGCGGGAAAGGAGTTTACGTTTTTGCGAATGGCGATCGCTGCGAAGGCGAATTTAGGGAGGGTCAGTTCAACGGGAAAGGTACCTGCATTTACGCCAATGGCGATCGCTATGAAGGTGAATTCCTCGACGGCAAGAAACACGGTCAAGGTTCCTACATTTATAAAGATGGAACTAAGCTAGAAGGAAATTGGCAACAAGGTCAACTTCAAAAATAATCATTTTTATTTTTCCGCGCCTTCTAAAAAAGCAGCGAACAAATTTTAACACAATTGGGCTAGGTTTTTAGGCAATTTGGGTCTCAGGCGGAGTTAGATACTCCGCTAGTCCTTGGACTGAGATTCAACGAAGTTTTGATACCAAGTCCGGTAGCATCGGAATTAATATTACCCGCAGTCAGGACACGGCCCCCTGTCCTCGGTATCATTCCGATGCTACCGGAAACGATATGATACCAAATTCGGCGATCGAACCCGGATATAAAGTTACGGTGCGTAACTCAAAAAGCCTTCAACACAAGCCAAAATCTATTCACAGTCACGCACCCTAATATATCGCTAAATTTGATGAGGTGTACTTCAGTTTCGCTTTAACTCTTTCGCAATTAAATGAGTAAGTTTATGAAAGTTTGCCTTCTCAAGCTGCGGGATAGCAGCAATAGCTAGATTTTCTCTAATATGTTTTGGTGTTTTCATCCCGACTAGAGCACTCAGAAGGCCAGGGGCGCTGCGGGTATATTGGAGTGCCCGCTGGCAGTCCGTCTGCAGGCGATCGTCCCCAAAGGCAGAAGCAATGTTTTCTGGGATCTTACCAGCAACCTGTGCTTGACAGATCGACTTGCTGGCGATCGCAGCAATCCCTAAGCGATCGGCTGCTTCCACCGTCGAAATTTGTTCTCCTTCAAGCGTCTGAGTTGGAGACAGTAGCGCTTCTGGCATCGCCATATTCAAAGGAAACTGAATGAACCGGAAGCGATCTTCTCTATTGCCAGCAACCTCACGGGCAATCGATTTTGCCCGCGACAGATCGATACGGTCACTTTGAGTCGGAGGTACGCGAAAAGCATTCCAAGTTGCTAAACCGTAATTGGCAATTTTTCCAACTAAAACGGCGTCTTCCATTACCTCAAAAATTGTTCGCAACTGATTGTAAAAAATATCAGGCTCGACTTTGGAAAGTTGCTTTTCGGGATTGTGAATATAGTAAACATCGATTGTCTGAATCCCGAGGTTGGCAAGGCTCCTGTCAAGCTGATCTTGAATGTATTCTGGGTGGATGCAGTAACGTTCCTCAGCCAAATCATCCATACTGACAGTAGAGTTATTTGGCTCGACATACTGCCGATAAAACCAGTCTGCTTGGTTCGGATTTGGGCAAGGCAGAACCCCTCCTTTCGTACAGATAATTAATTCATCTCTTGAAACATCTCCCGATGCCACGAGTTGCCGAATAGCCTTTCCTACACTGAGCTCTCCATGCTGATACCGATAGTTGATTGCTGAGTCGATTAGATTTGCACCCTGCTGAACGGATTCAATTACCGCTGCCGTGACAAGGGTGTCAGTACACTCATCCGGTTCGCCAAGATAAGTCCCAATTCCAATAGAACTCGCTACAAGTGAATTTGCTTCTCGAAAATAATCGGCTGCACAGTTTTGATTGTGCCTTTGCTTGTAACGCTGTGTTCCTTCTGCGGTAGCTCTACCTGCGATCGCGCTCATCGTACTTTACCTATATCAGAATATGCTGGTTTCTTCTCAATTCAATTTCTGGTTTCACCGACTAACGATCGATCTAACTCGATTCCAAAGCATCTAGAAAACCACTCCGAATCAAATACGAGAAATAGGTACTAAACAATTGCCTATCTACAGGCGGACAAGCGATAGAAGTTCCTGCGAGTCCAGTCAGCGTGTTTTGGCAGTCAAAATGTTGCGCTGCTAAGTTAGATATTGGTTTTGGCGATTCAGTTGGATTGGCGCTAGTAGATGCCTGTTGAGTAAAAATTGGCACAAGTGGAGTCAATGCGTTTTCTTGCGATCGCCCAGCAGCATCAAGGAGTTTTGCTCGCCAAATATCATAGGAAACTGGTTCTAGCGGGTAGCCAAATGAGTGAATCCAGGTGATGATTTCACTCCAATGCGCCGGGTGCGAATTAACTAAGTGAAATACCTTTCCTAAAGATTCTTTTTGCCTTGATAAATGAACGATCGCTTGGCTAGTATAGTCCACAGGGATTAGATTCACCATCGAGTTGCGATCGGGAACGCTTTTTAGTTGGATACAGCCTCGAATCGTTCTGAATGTATGATCGTCTGGGTTGCAAACTCCCGTCTTACTGTCTCCTGATATCCGTCCCGGTCTGTAAATAGTGATAGGAAAACCGCGATCGCGAGCAATTGTTACTAGCTTTTCGGCAACCCATTTACTCTGAGTATAGCCACTTGAGAGTTCGTCGGCGCGAGGCAGGCTATCCTGTTCTTTAATGATTTTAACCTCAGAACCATCCACAGATGCGATAACGCCAGTCGTCGATCCAACAACACCAATTGTGGAAATGAAATGTACCGGCTTTAGTTTAATTTGACTAGCCAACCTCAAGACTTCTTGAGTGCCCAAAACGTTAGCTGCCTTGAGGGCAGCGTAGGGATAAGTAAAGTTAACCAGCGCACCATTATGATAAATAGTGTCAACCTTACTAGCGAGCGATCCAAACTCTTCCTCGGAAAGCCCTAAAAGAGGCATTGACAAATCTCCTAAAACGGGAATAATCCTAGTGGCAAAAGATTCATTCCAAAGTAAATAAGCTTCAAGACTATTTTGCAGCTTCTTTTTACCTACTTCAATATTTGGCGATCGCACTAAGCAGTAAATATCAGCAGCAGTTTTCTGCAACAGTTCATCAAGTAAAAAAGCTCCTAAAAATCCTGTTGCTCCTGTCAAGAAAATAGCATTTTCTGAAACCGGAAAATTACAACTAGCAGCATTAGGGTTAATTTCTGGATCTAAGACAGCTTCAGCATTTAGATCGAAAGTTTCTACCCCAGTTTTGACAGGAGAGATTTTTGTTCCCAAAGTAGTCTCAAGGGTTTCAGCTAAGCCGGCGACAGTGGGCATTTCAAATAAGCTCCGCAAAGGTAAATCCACCTCAAAAGCACTTCGCACTAGGGCAAGAAGCTGAGTTACGAGCAAGGAATGACCGCCCAATTCAAAAAAGTTGTCATGAATGCCTACCTGTTCAATATCAAGGACTTTTCTCCAAATCTCAGCCAGTTTTTCCTCTATCGGGGTACGCGCTGCTACATAGACAGCTTCGAGTTCCGGGCGAGATTGATCGGGGGCTGGTAGTGACTGGCGATCGACCTTTCCGTTGGGAGTCAGAGGCAGAGATTTCAAGATCGTAAAAGCTGAAGGAAGCATATATTCAGGCAGCTTTTCTTTCAAGAAAATTCGCAGTTCATTGGAGTTGAGTGCTAGTTTGTTGTTGGGAACAACATAGGCGACTAAGCGTTTGTTTCCTGGCTCATTTTCCCAAGCTGAAACCGCAGACTGCCACACTCCATGATGTTGATTTAGTAATGCTTCAATTTCTCCCAGTTCAATGCGAAAACCTCTAATTTTTACCTGATGGTCGGTGCGTCCTAAAAACTCAAGGTTTCCATCCGGTAAATAGCAGGCTAAATCCCCGGTTTTGTACAGCATTGTTCCGGTAATAAAAGGGTTATTAATAAAACGCTCTCTTTGTTCTTCGGGTCGGTTTAAATAGCCCCTAGTTAACCCCGCTCCGCCGATATACAATTCCCCCGGTATATTTATTGGTACGGGTTGCAGTTGTTCATCTAGTACGTAGATTTGCGTATTAGGTAGAGGTAGTCCGAGGGGTACTGTTTTGGCAAGAGAGGCTAATTTTTTAACTGAATAAGTGAGTACGCCTACAGTTGTTTCTGTAGGGCCATAGTGATTGAAAATTTGGCAGTTAGGTACTTGCTGGTGGAGAGTTTCAATTAAGTCCCAGGTAGCAGCTTCACCGCCAAGGATGAGGTGAGTCTGGGGCAAGATAAACTGAGTTGGGGAAGAGGCTAAAAGAGCGGCGAGGTGGGAGGGAACAATCTTGATACAGTCAATAGGATTGCGGTTAAAGTAATCTGCTAGTGCCACTGGGTCGGATGCCCGCTCCTGAGATATTATATGCAAGCATCCCCCCGTACATAAAGCTGGGAAAATTACCGTGTTTCCCAAGTCAGCAGCGAAGGTAGAAACGGTAGCAAAACTGTTAGCAATCCGCAAGTCTAATCTGTCTAAAATACCGTACAAGTAGTTGAGGAGTTGTCGATGTTCAACGGCGACACCTTTGGGTTTGCCTGTAGAACCAGAGGTAAACAGTAAATAAACTAAGTTTTCGCATTTTACCTCGCTAGCTGGAGTGGCGTTGCTTTCTCGATTAATTATTTCCCAATCTGCATCTAAGCAGACTACTTTTGCCGGGGAATTTGGTAGCGTCTGAACAAGCGAATGCTGTGTTAAAAGTATCGAGGCCTGGGCATCTTGCAATCGGTTTGCTAAACTTTCTGCTGGTAATGCGGGATCTATAGGCAGATAAGCTCCACCTGATTTTAGAATACCGAGTAAGGCGATGATAATATCGAGCGATCGCTCTGCATATATCCCCACTGGCATATCTGGGACAACACCTAATTTTTGTAGGTAATGAGCTAATTGATTGGCGCGTGCATTGAGTTCAGCATAAGTCAATTGTTTGTCTTCAAACACGACAGCAATCTTGTCGGGTGTTTGTTGTACTTGTTCTTCAAAAAGCTGGTGGATGCACTTATCTTGCGGGTAATCAGTCTGAGTATTGTTAAACTCGACAAGTAGTTGATGGCGATCGCGATCGCTCAAAATCTCTAATTCGCTGACTTTAGCTTCTGGGTTACTCACAGCACTTTCTACCAAAGTCTGAAAGTGTCCTGCTAAACGTTTGATATCTGCTATCGAGAATAAGTTGGCATCGTAGTGAAACTCTGCGATCGTAAATTGTTCTCTTTGCAAGCAGGTTAGCTTAACTTTGAATGGCTCAAAGCAGGCGTATTGTTTATCAACGGAAAACACAATACCGCCAGCTTCATATTTATTCGCGCATTCTTCAAACTCAAAACTAATTGGGAAGTTAACACCATTAACATTTGTTTCTTGCTCTTCTTCCCCTACGAAATATTCTTCCCATTTGCGGTTATTGCCGATTGTTTCGGTAACTTGCCCCAAGATTTTAGTGAATTTAAAGTCTCGCTCAAAAGAACAACGAACAGGCAGGAATTTCGCAAGCAATCCCAGCATCTCATGCAGTTCATCATATTTTCTGCCATTACAGACAGTGTTAACGATAATGTCTGACTGTTTTGTGAATCGCCAGATTAAAGTCTGCCAACAAGCGAACAAAAATTCAGCAACTGTGGCATGATGTAAAGCTGCGACCGCTTCCATATTTGCCACTAAATCTGGCTCAATATTCAAAGCAAAAACATCAGGATCAAAAATGCTTTGATCGTTTAGCTTGGTCTCAAAAGGAAGGGTCAGCGGTGGAAAATTGCAGACAGCTTGCTGACTCCAATAAGCTTTTCCCTGCTCTGTATCCTCTCCCTCTAGCAATTCATTCTGCCATTCGGAAAACTGGACATATTGTATCGGTTCCTCAGATAGCTCTTTGCCTTCCAAGCAAGCAGCATAGGCATTACCGATTTGGTAAAATAAATTCTTGAGCGTCCAACTATCTGCACAGAGTGATGGCACAGTCACTAGCAAAATGTGCTTGTTAGCTGACAAATAAACTAGGGTTAAACGTAACAGCGGCCCCGTCTCCAACTTGAAAATAAAATGCCTTTCTTCCTGAAACAATTCTGCAATTCTGATTGATTGTTCATTTTGGGATAAATGGGTGAGATTAACCTCATGCCAGGAAAGGTTACTGCGCTCGGTTACTACTTGAAGAGGAATTTTGATTCCCGGTCGTCTGTAAAAAATCGTGCGAAATATTTCATGCAGATTAACAACTTTCTGTAAAGCTGTTTTTAGGACTGCAATATTCAGCGAACCCTCAAGCAGGATAGCAGACTGGGCCCGATAAACACAACTCTCTTTTTGCCACAGCCAAAGACGTTTTTGTTGGGGTGAAATCCGAAATCCTTCGACAATTGTGTTTTGCATTGTTGCTAGTTTAAGTTTATAAAATGGACTCAATTATTGAACAGAAAAAACCAGGTAACAGCTTAGCGATATCCTAAATTTTATTTAAAAAAAGGACTCATAGAGTTTCTAGTTTTTTCCATTTGACATTAGATGTTTTGGCTGCAAATCATTTCTCCCATTGCTACTAAAATTTTGCGATCGCCCGCGTAAGGATTCCGACCGTGTGCTGCTAGCATATTGTCCAGCATCAGCACATCTCCTTGCTGCCAAGGAAAACTGATTTTAGCTTTCTCATAAACGGCTCCAACTTCTTCCATGACAGAATCTTCAATGGGAGAACCGTCTCCGTAATAAACATTCCGCGGCAGATTTTGCTCGCCAAATACTGACAGCATTGATTGGCGGCTATCTAAGTCTAGACAGGAGATGTGGTGTAACTGAAGCTGATTAAAAAATACCCACTCTCCGGTTTTAGGATGCTTAGCGATCGCTGCTCGCAATTTGCGAGTTTTTAAGCTATTATCTTCCCGCCACTCAAAGTCAATATCTGCTTGCCGACAATAATCTTCAACCTCTTTTTTATCATTGGTACGAAAGAACTCTTGCCAACTGACATCTAAACCTTCAGTGTAGTTGCGGACATACATTAATTGCTTTTGCTCAAATCTTTCTCGCAACTTCGGATCGAGAAGTTGGTACATTTGCCGACAGTCAACAATTGGTGTTTCTCCGCCTGCTTGAGCGGGTTGTACGCAGAAAAACCAAATTTTTAGCGGCCATCGGTGTAAGTGGGAACTTTCATTATGAAACAAAATTGCGCGATCGGACGGATAAGGAGTAGAACCGTAAACTTTACCACTAGCAACTTGCCGAGGTAAATCGCCATATTCGCTAAACAACTCTGGGCAAATCGCTAAAGCAAGGTTTTCAAAGTCTACTACTGACTTAATATGAAAGCCTCGAAACAGAATTGCTCCGTGTTTTAACAATTTTGTTTCAATAAGTTCCCGCTCGTTTTTAGCCCAGTCAGCTAAGTCCAGTTCAGGGACATCAGGTTGAATGACTAAGGGAAATGTTTGCCCGGGATTGAGGTAATCAGTTTTGATTAATTGTCCTTGGGGCAAACTTGTAGCCTTGGGTTTAGCCTGAAGAAATTTTTTGAACTTAGTCTCCTCGCGTTTAACTGTTTCCGCAAGTTGTTTTTCCTTTTCAGTGTTCATAGGTATTTCCAGGGTATCGATTCCGGCGTCAGGCTGCCCGACAATGCTATTCAGCAGCGCTTCTAAATTGTTTGACAAGTGAGCGATCGCTTGAGAGGAAAAAATCTCGGGATTATATTTCCATTTAGCGACAACTCCTTGCTTTGTTTCCTCCATAAATAAAACCAAATCAAACTTTGCTTTTCCGGTGTCAAACTCTAAGGGAGTCAAGGTTAGGTCGGAAAATTCCCAAGCCGGCATCGGGGTATTTTGGAGGACAAATAATACTTGAAATAGCGGCGTTGTGCTCGCAGTGCGATCGGGTCGCACAGCTTCTACTAACTTGGCGAAGGGTAAGTCTTGATGAGCATAAGCATCTAAAGCAACTTGGCGCACCCGTCGCAACAATTCCCGAAAACTAGGGTTGCCTGAGAAGCTGGTACGCAAAACTAAGAGGTTGACAAAAAAACCGATTAGCGGTTCAGTTTCAGCTCGGTTGCGATTAGCAACATCCGTGCCAACTACAATATCATCTTGATTTGTGTAGCGGTACAATAGCGTCTGAAAAGCAGCCAACAGCGTCATAAATAAAGTGACTTCCTCTTGTCTGCTCAAGGCCTTGAGTTTTTCAGATAATTTGGCGGGAAGTACGAAGGAATCGCCTGTATTTTTTTCTGGCAAATTCGGCAATTTTGTTGCTATCGTTTTGAGGTTCAAAACAGGAGGAGCGCCGGCTAACTGTTGCTGCCAATAAGACAACTGAGTTTGCAATACTTCTCCCTGCAGCCATCGGTGCTGCCAGTCGGCAAAGTCGGCGTACTGGATCGGAAGTTCCGGTAACGGCGAAGGTTTATTGTTAGAAAAGGCTTCATAAAGCGTCGCTATTTCTCGGAGGAGTACGCCAGCAGACCAACCATCGGAAATAATGTGGTGCATTGCGAACAGTACCACATATTCGGCTGCGCTTAATTTCAGCAATGTTGCTCGCAATAGTGGGCCTTGGGCTAAGTCAAAAGGCTGCTGAGCTTCAACTTCTGCTAGTCGCAAAACTTCAGCGTTTCGCTGTGTTTCGGGGAGATTTTGCAAGTCGAGTACAGGTAACTTTAAGGTCAAAGTTGGGGCAATGATTGCGATGGGTTTGCCATCTATGGCTGTAAAGGTAGTTCGCAAGATTTCGTGACGCTGCACGATTTCGTTGAGAGATTGTAAGAGTACCGCCACGCTGAGGTTGCCGGCGATACGCACCGCTGCAGGAATGTTGTAAGTGGCGCTGTTGGGTTCCAATTGATCCAAGAACCACAGCCGTTGTTGAGCAAAGGAGAGGGGTAGATGGCGATCGCGCGAAACCCTTTCAATCGGCAGGATTTCCAAGCCAGCTTTTGCTTTCAGTGCCGCCTCAATCCGATCGCTCAACGAAGCAACAGTCGGCGACTCAAACAGCCAGCGCATCGCGACATCCACCTGAAAAGCCGATCGCAGGCGAGAGATGACTTGGGTAGCCAGCAGTGAATGGCCGCCCAACTCGAAAAAGCTATCGTATATGCCCAGTTGGTCTAATCCTAAAATGTCCAGCCAGATAGCCGCTAACACTTCTTCTACAGGGGTGCGGGGCGCGACAAAAGCTTTTTCTAACTCAGGTCTAGCTGTATCGGGCGCTGGTAGGGCACGGCGGTCAACTTTACCGTTGGGTGTCAGGGGTAAGGTAGACAGCATTACGAAAGTCGAGGGTATGGTGTATTCTGGCAGTTTCTGTTTGAGAAAGTTCCGCAGTTCGGTAACGGTAGGCGGACGTTTGTAGTCAGGGACGATGTAAGCAACTAAGCGCTTGTTGCCGGCTTCGTCTTCTCTCGCTAAAACTGCGATCGCACTTACTCCTGGATGTTGGTTCAAAACTGCTTCAATTTCTGCCAACTCAATGCGGAAGCCTCGGATTTTCACCTGATGGTCAAGCCGGCCCAGATATTCAATGTTACCGTCGGGTCTGTAGCGAACGAGATCGCCGGTTTTGTAGAGAAAGTTTTGAGTTGCAGCTTCTTTTAATTCAGAACTCAAAACTGAGAACTCATAACTTTCAGTAAAAGGGTGAGGAATGAATTTTTCAGCAGTTAGATCGGGACGGTTGAGGTAGCCGCGCGCTAGTCCGTCACCACCGATGTGCAGTTCGCCTGCAACACCGATGGGGACGGGTTGGAGATGGCGATCGAGAATATAAACTTGGGTATTGGCGATCGCGCGTCCAATCGAAATCGGTTTATCCTCAGAGTCAATCGGTTGAATCATCGACCAAATTGTGGTTTCTGTAGGGCCGTACAAATTCCACACAGCAGAGCCTTTTTGGTACAATTGACCGGCCAATTTCTGAGAGAGAGCTTCACCGCCACAGAGGATTTTTAATTGTTTGTTACCTTGCCATCCAGCGTCATGCAACATCTGCCAAGTCGCCGGCGTTGCTTGCATAAAAGTAGCGCCAGATTTAACCAGTTGTTCTGCTAAAAGAGTTCCTGAAGCAGCGACTTCCCGGCTGGCTACAACGGTGGAAGCGCCTGTAATAATTGGTAAGAAAAGTTCTAAGGCTGCAATGTCAAAAGACAAAGTAGTGACGGATAGAAGAATATCTCGCTCTGTCACTTCCAAAGAATGGCGCATCGAAGTGAGAAAGTTGACGACAGCGCGGTGCGGAATTTGAACGCCTTTGGGCTTACCAGTCGAGCCGGAAGTATAGATTGTGTAAGCCAAGTGAGAAGAATTCGCCTCGCTAAACGAATTCAAATCGTTCTCACAAGCGAAAGTTTCCCAGTCAGCGTCTAGATACACGATCGCCAAAGGTAAGATTTCAGTCAAATTAGTAAATTCGGCTAACTGCTTCTGAGTCAGCAACACTTTAACTTGAGCGTCTTCTAGCATGAAAGCTAGGCGCTCTTGGGGATAGGCGGGATCTAAGGGAACGTAAGCACCGCCGGCTTTGAGAACGCCCAGCACTGCTACTAACATTGAGAGCGATCGCTCCACGCAGATGCCGACAAGTACATCGGGGCCAACACCCAATTTTCGCAAGCGGTGCGCTAACTGATTCGATCGCCGATTTAGTTCTTTGTAACTGAGGCGATCCTCTTCAAAGATTACCGCAGTTGCATCGGGCGATCGCTCCACCTGTTCCTCAAACAGTTGGTGGATGCACTTATCTTTCGGGTAATCTTTGTGAGTGTTATTCCATTCCACCAACTGTTGATGCAATTCTGCTGCTGTCAACAGCGGAATCTCCGCTAAGCGCTGATTTTGATTAGCGGCCATACCTTCGAGCAAAGTCTGAAAATGCCCTAGCATCCGAGCGATCGCAGCAGCATCAAAGCGGCGGGTATCGTAGGCAATCTCCAGCTTTAACTGCGAACCTGGCTCTACCAAAACCGTCAGCGGATAGTTCGTTTTTTCATAAGTCCGATAATTGCTAGCCCCAATGCTTTCGCTCAATTGCCATTTTGAAGCATCCATCGGATAGTTATTAAAAACTAGAATGCTCTCAAATAAAGGCTGACCGCTAGGAATCTCGCTCACTTGATGGATTTGTACCAGCGTACTGTATTCGTACTGTCGCGCCTCTACTTGTTGAGATTGAAGTTGCTTCAACCACGCCACAACAGAAAGATCCGGAAGCACTTGCACTCGCAGCGGTAGCGCATTCAGGAACAAGCCCACCATCGATTCTACCCCCGCCAGTTCCGCCGGCCGGCCAGAGGTTGCCACTCCAAAAACAACATCTTCCTCACCGCTGTAGCGACTCAAAAGCAGCGCCCAAGCGCCCTGGACGACGGCGTTTAAGGTAAGCTGATGCTGTCGCGCGAGGGATTGTAAGGCTGCTGTCGCACTTGCTGACAGGGAGATCCGCTGTTTATCATCTTCGCCCACCTCGGGCAAGCTGTCGGAATCTCGATCGGCTATCAGCGGCGTGGGTGCAGCGAATCCTTTGAGCTTTTGGCGCCAGAATATCTCAGTTTTAGAGAAGTCTTGCTCCTGTAACCAAGCAATATACTCTCTATAAGGTCGGGGTTGTTCCAAGTTTAAATCCCGATTTTGGGAGAAAGCTTGATAGAAAGCGTGAACTTCTTTCCAAAGCAAAGACCAAGACCAGCCATCAAGCAGGATGTGATGGTGGCTGCGGACAAATTGATAGGTATCGTCAGCCAGCCGAATTAAAGCTAAACGCATGAGCGGTGCTTGGGAAAGTTCAAAACCCCGATCGCGATCGCTTTGCAAGAAAACTTCTAGCCGCTGTTGTTGCTCGATCGCCGATAGTTCCCGCCAGTCTTGCTGGGCGATCGGCAAATCAACTTGTCGGTACACTACTTGATACGGGCGATCGAGATCCTGCCAATAAAAAGCAGTCCGCAAAATCGGATGCCTTTCTACAACTTTCTGCCAAGCGCTCAAAAAGGCGGCAATATCAAGATTGCCTTGTAAAGTGCAGCTTAGCTGCTCGAAATACACCCCCGAATTTGGGGCAGCAAGCGTGTGGAAAAGCAGGCCGTGCTGCATCGGTGAAAGTTCGTAAATATCTTCAATATTTTCGCCGTTCATTAATAATTCCTCCGATCGAGTTGAGTGACTTGAGCAAGTAACTTACTAAAATCTTTTTGGCTGATTCTGGCTGCGGGAAAATCTGAAGGAGTGTAGCCGCCGACATCTTTTGACTGGCAGCCGGCGATGAGTTCCCGTGCAGCTTCCAGAAAAGCCTCAGCCAAGTTCAGGACTGTATCGCGCTGATGTACGTTCTCGCTGTACGTCCACTCCAGGCGCATTTGACCGCCAGTAACAAAGGCGGATATCTGTAGGAGGTGGGGGCGAGTACCGCGCGGACTGCGATCGCCAACCTTAAACTCGCGGTTAAGCTTAAACAAAGAAGAGGTCGGCAAACTATCTTCAAATTGACCGAGATAAAGGAAAACTACTTCCGCTTGGGGAAGCGCTGCCAATTTCGAGGTGATTGCCAAATCCCCGCTCAAGTAGCGCAGCGCCCCGCAGCCAATGCCCTCATTGGGAATCCGCCGCAGTTCCTCCTTAACCGCCTTCAGCGTCTCTCCCGGACTGTCAGATTCCCGTAACTCCAAAACTACCGGAGAAATAGTAGTAAACCAACCCACAGTCCGCGATAAATCAACGCCTTCAAAAATTACCTCCCGCCCGCGCCCTTCCAAATCGAGCAGCAGCGACGGTACGCCTGTCCATCGGGCAAAAGCCTTTACCACAGCAGCAAGCAGCACGTCTTGAACCTGAGCGCGGTAAACTGTCGGCACCTCCTGCAAAAGTGCCTGAGTCTCTGCGGCGCCCAGCACAGCCGACACGGTTTGAGCCGATGCTACAGTATTCGCGCCATCGGCATAGTCCACCGGCAAAGGTAATACCTGAGAGCGGTCTGCTAGCCAGTAGTCCAACTCTCCTTGTAATTTTTCTGACTGAACCCAGTTTTTTAATTGTTCTGCCCATTGTTTGAAGGCAGTTGTCTTAGGTGGAAGGTGAACCGATTTACCGTGCGCGAGTTGGTGATAAGCCGTTTGGAAGTCTTCGAGCAAAATCCGCCAAGATGCAGCATCTATGGCTAGATGGTGGATAACAATTAGCAGGAGATGAGGCCGATTCCTACCTCGATCGAACAAACCAACCCGTACCAGCGGTCCGGTTGTCAAATTTAAGCTGGCTTGCAATTCTGCGGAGGCTGCCTCCAGAGCTAATTTTTGGTCACTTTCTGACAGCGCCGACAGATCCCGCCGCGTCAATTTCACAACTAAATCATCAGCGCAACTGATTTGTTGCCAACCTGATTTAGAAGGCGTAAATCTCAGGCGCAGGGCATCATGGTGGATTGACAATTGCTGGAAAGTCTGCTCTAACAAGCTGGGATCGAGAGGTTGGATCGCTTCCAACAAAACTGACTGATTCCAGTGATGCGGATCGGGCTGGTTTTGTCCGAAGAACCAGTGCTGAATCGGTGTCAGAGGGAGCGCTCCAGTCACTAAACCTTGTTCGGCTTGACTAATATTTGTGCCGGCGACTGCTGCTAACTCCGCGATCGTTTGGCGCTCAAAAATTAGTTTGCTACTCAGTTGAATACCAGCTTTACTCGCTCTAGCAATCAACTGAATGCTGAGAACTGAATCCCCGCCCAAGTCAAAAAAGTTATCGTCGATGCCTACTTCTTCAATACCAAGCAATTGTTGCCAGATTTCTGCAAGTATTTGCTCAATTTGATTTCTGGGAGCAACATAACTATTGCTCAGTTGAGGTCGCGGGTGCGTTGGCTGAGAGCGGCGAGAATTCTCTACTTTTTCTAGGAAACTAGACACTGTAGATGCAGCATTTTCGTACTCAATTCGTGCGTGAAAGTCTTCCGGCGATACTATTACTTGAGGCAGAGAGTTTCCAAGTATGCGACTGAAGGCATCAACACCTTCCTCAGATGACATTCCTTCTTTTAAGGCTGTTTCTGGTTGGAGATTAAGTCGGCGCAATGTGTCTACTGACATCCCCACTTCTCGCCAAGTCCCCCAGTTAATCGATACGGTGAACGTACCATTTCTGGAATTATTTTTGTGAGCGACAGCATCCAGAAAAGCATTGGCCGCGCAATAGTCTACCCGTCCCGGGCCGCCTAAAAGCGATCGGCATGACGAACAGAGTACAAAAAAGTCTAGCTGGCTCTCTTTGAAGATTGCCTCTAGCACTTGGGTTCCTTTGATTTTGGATGCAAAACTATTGGCTACCATTTCTGGGGTTTGCCGTTGAATTAATCCGCCGCCGGCAATTCCTGCTGCATGAATTACACCGTGAATATTGCCAAAATGCTCGACCGCTTGTGCGATCGCCGCCCGCATTTCTCCTTCATTAGCTATATCGGCGCTGCCAACAAAAACTTCTGCACCTAATTCTTCTAATGCCTGAATTTTGCGGATTTTGCAGCTAATCTTATCCTCATCGCTGTGAGCAATCAGCCATTGCTCCCACTCTTCTCGATCGGGAATATTAGAACGCCCTATCAAAATTAGTTTTGCCCGTACCGCCTCAGCGAGATATTCTGCCAGCACCCCGCCAATCCCTCCAAGTCCGCCCAATATTAGATAAACTCCTCCTTCCCTCAACCGCGTTTTCCCAACATTTGCTTCCTCTAAGCGGACTGCTTCAAATGTCTGCAGCCAGCGATGTTTGCCCCGGTAAGCAATACACAAATCAGGGGATTTTGCAATAATTTCAGCGAAAATTTGGTCTGTTAGTTTCTCTTCGGGCGCAGTTTTGGGAGTAGGAGGAATAACAATATCAACGGTGCGGCAAGTGATATTAGGGTATTCTTGGGGAATAACTTTGCACGGCCCTAAAACAGTGACTTGTTCGGGAAATAATTCCTCATCTCCGGTCACGTCGTGTATGTTACTTGTGACGACTAAGAGATCGACAGGATTGCTAATCTCGTGTTTTTCTAAAGCTTGTGCTAGGAATAGCAGGCTGTAAAAACCTATATTTTGAGTTGCTTCCGTTCGCGTTTGCTCGTAAGGCGCGAGGCTCCAAAAATGGGCAATATGCCAAGAGTGTTTGGCGATCGCATTTGGGATCTGATGCTGCGCCTGGATTTCTGCAACTAAAGTGTCGTAGTCCTCCCGCTGTTGGGGATTAATTGCGTAGGCCCGATCGCCCAAAATAGCAAACTTTTTGCCAGCAGTTACAGTAATGACATTTTTGCCCTGAAGTTGCAAGCGTTTCACCACTTCGGCTGCGATCGCCCAAGCATCAATAAAAACTAGCCAGCACGACTCTTGTTCTGCTTCCGACGCCATAGATAGCCCCTTTTCAGGGAGAGGAGAACGCTTCCAAGAAGGCAGATAAAACCAATCTGCAAGATCCGGTTTTTTCTCTAAGTTAGTTTGAATATCGCTGGCATTTCCGCCTTTCAAATGAGGTTCGATCCAGTAACGCTGACGCTCAAACGGATAAGTCGGTAGGGGGATGCGGAAGCGCTGTTCGCGGGCATAAAAACTCGGCCAGTCAATCTCAACTCCTGTTAGCCAAAGCCGCCCCAGCGCCTTCAGCAAGAATGCGATATCTGATTGTTGCTCGTTTGGGTGGCGCATTGAAGTCACGATCGCGCGCTCGCGATCGCCAACCTGATGCCGTTTAGCGAAGGTACTCAAAACCCTGCCCGGCCCGACTTCCAGCAGAATTCGCCCTGACTCTTGCAGCAGTTCGGCAATGCCATCACTAAAGCGCACTGTTTGCCGCAGATGCCTCACCCAATAATTCGGATCGGTGGCTTCTGCATCTGCGATCCAAGTGCCGGTGACGTTGGAAATAAAAGGAATCTGGGGCGGTGTCAGTTTGACTTTTTTTACTTCCTCTGCAAACAGTTCCAAAATCGGATCGGTCATCTGGGAATGAAAGGCATGAGAGGTATGCAAGCGCCGATAGTCTAAACCTCGCTCTGCTAAACGATTTTCTAGGGCATTTACAGCGCTGAACGAACCTGACACCACGCAGGAAGACGGTGCATTGCTGGCAGCCAGAGATAGTTCTGCATTCAGTAGCGATCGCACTTCGGCTTCTGGAAGCAAAACGGAGATCATTGCACCAGCGGGTAGTTGCTGCATCAGCCGGCCTCGAATTGCTACCAGTTCCAATGCTGCTTCTAGGGAAAAGACACCGGCAAGACAGGCAGCTACATACTCGCCGATGCTGTGACCGATCGCAGCCACTGGCCGCACGCCCCACGCCATCCACAATTGAGCCAAGGCGTATTCAATAACAAACAAAGCCGGCTGAGCAAGATAAGTTTGTTTAAGCTGTTCCGCAGCCGTTTCCGCTTCTGCTTCACTGGGATAAAGCAGCGATCGCAAATCGAAATCGAGGTGAGGTTTGAGCAGTTGCGAACACCGATCGACTTGCTCGCGAAATATCGGTTCGGTTTGATAAAGTTCCCGACCCATGTTGATATACTGAGATCCTTGACCGGGAAACATAAACGCGATCGCGGGGTTGCACGGTTCTTGGTAGTGGGTCAAAACTTGTTGCGGTTCCAGGGTTTCCAGCGTTTTCACTGCACCGCTGAGGTTCTGGCAAATAGCAATTCGGCGGTGGTTAAAAGTGCGCCGGCCAACTTGTAGGGTGTAAGCGACATCAGCGAGAGTGCGATCGGGCTTTTGTTTGAGGTACAAAGTGAGATTGGCTGTAGCCGCATCCAGTGCGGATGCTGTTTTGGCAGACAGTAACAACAACTGCCAAGGGCGGGAAACTTCCGATACTTCGACTGTTGGCGCTTCTTTGAGAATAACGTGAGCATTTGTGCCACCAATGCCGAAGGAACTGACACCCGCAAGGCGCGATCGATCTGCTTTCCACTCGGACAGGGAACTGTTGACGTAGAAGGGGCTGTTGGCGAAATCAATTTCGGGATTGGGCTGCTGGAAATGCAAGCTGGGTGGTATCAGCTTGTGTTTGAGAGCTAAAACCGTCTTAATTAACCCGGCAACGCCTGCTGCTGCGCCTAGATGCCCGATATTGGTTTTGACTGAACCGATCGCGCAAAAGCCTTTTTTGTTGGTACGAAGTGAGAACGCTTGCGTGAGAGCGGCGATTTCCACTGGATCGCCTAAAGCAGTGCCGGTGCCGTGAGCTTCGATGTAACTGATTGTTTCAGGATCGATGCCTGCTATGGCTTGAGCTTCTGCGATCGCTTTCGCTTGACCCTCAACGCTAGGGGCCGTGTAACCAATTTTTAAAGCTCCGTCATTATTGATGGCAGAACCGAGGATGGTTGCATGAATGCGATCGCCATCTTCTAAAGCATCCTTTAATCGCTTTAAAACTACAATTCCGACACCGCTACCGCCAACAGTTCCTCTAGCTTGAGCATCAAAAGCTCGGCAATGTCCGTCGGGAGATAAAATCCCCCCTTCTTGATATAAATAGCCTGCTTTCTGCGGTACAGAAACGGAAACGCCGCCGGCCAATACCATATCGCATTCGCCAAACAGCAAGCTTTGGCAAGCTAAGTGGACTGCAACTAATGAAGTGGAACAAGCAGTTTGAATGGTGATGCCTGAGCCTTGGAGGTTAAGTTTATAGGCGGCTCGCGTAGTCAGCAAATCTTGATGATTGCCGAATTTAATTTGGTCGAGTCCGACTGTTGCTAACAAGTCAGGGTTAGCAAAAAGATTGAATAATAAGTAGGTGTTGACACTTGCACCGGCGTAAATACCAATCCGACCTTGATAAGTGTCAGTATTGTAGCCGGCATTTTCCAGAGCTTCCCAAGCAGACTCTAAGAAAATCCGGGATTGCGGGTCCATAATTTCGGCTTCTCTGGGAGAGTAGCCGAAGAATGAAGCATCAAAGGATTCAATGTCTTCGAGTACGGCTGTTGCTTTAACGTAATTGGGATTGTTCAGCAGATTTTTGTCTATATTTTGCAATTCTGCATCTGAAAAAAATGAGATGGACTCAATGCCGTTTTGCAGATTTTGCCAATATTCATCGAGATTTTTGGCTTGGGGGAAACGGCCTGCCATGCCAACAATGGCTATTTCATTAATATTGTCAGTTGCTTCTAAGTTAGTCATTATTTTTGTTTTAATTGCAGATTAACGCAGGTGTTTTCTAGATTGCATTTGTTGTTTGATTAATTGTCTTCGCAAATCGGCTCTGTCTTGGCTTTGCTCGTCGAAAGCAGGCTGTGTGTTTTGGTCTTGATTGAGATATTTAGCGAGAGAGTTGATGGTGGGATATTTGAAGATGTCGGTGATTGAGATAGTGCGGTTAAAGACTCCTTGCAATTTGCTGTAAAGTTGGACGATGAGTAATGAATGACCGCCGAGATCGAAGAAGTTGTCGTGGATGCCAACGCGATCGAGGTGAAGCATTTCTTGCCAGATGGTCGCGATCGCGCGTTCTATTTCTGTCTGGGGTGCGACGTAAGCGGCTGCTAGTTCTGGGCGCAGACAATCGGGAACCGGGAGCGATCGCCGATCGATTTTGCCGTTAGCTGTTAGCGGTAAACTTTTCAACAGCACGAAGGCTGATGGCATCATATATTCGGGCAACCGCTCTCGCAGAAAGCTTTGCAGGTCATTCGCAGCGAGGGATGCAGAGCGATCGCTATCGGGGACGGCGTAAGCGACTAGGCGCTGGTTGCCCGGTTCATCCTCTCTAAGTGAGACGATCGCCTGTCTCACTTGTGGATGTTGGCTCAGCAATGTCTCAATTTCTCCTAATTCGATGCGGAAGCCGCGAATTTTGACTTGGTGGTCAACTCGCCCCAAGAATTCTAGATTGCCGTCGGGTAAGTAGCAGGCTAAGTCGCCGGTTTTATACAACCGCTCTCCGCTGACAAAGGGGTTGGCAATGAAGCGCTCCGCTTGTTCTGCGGGTCGGTTCAGATAGCCCCGCGCTAACCCGCCCCCGCCGATGTATAACTCACCTGGTATACCGATGGGTACGGGTTGGTGATGCCGATCTAGCACGTAGGTGTAGCAGTTGGGCAGCGCGCGTCCCAGGGGAACCGTCTGGGAAGTCGGTCGATTCTGGACTGTAAAGGTTGTTGTGCCTACGGTGGCTTCTGTAGGCCCGTAGTGATTGAGGATGCGACAGTTGGGCGCGTGCTGCTGGATCTGCGAAATCAATTCCCAACTGGCTGCCTCACCGCCGAGAACTAAGCACTGGCGGGGCAGAATTTGCTCGGGAGGGGCAGCGGCGAGAAGGGCGGCGAGGTGGGAAGGTACAATTTTGAGGCAGTCGATCGCATGGCGGTTAAAGTATTCTGCCAGGGCCGCGGGGTCTGTTGTGCGATTGGAGGATACTACGTGCAAGCATCCTCCGCCACATAGAGAGGGAAAGATCGCTGTGTTGCCCAAGTCGGCAGCCAAGGTGGAAACAGTGGCGAAACTAGCGCCCGCTGGCAGTTCTAGTTTTTCCCAAATGCCGTTGAGGTAGTTGAGGAGTTGCCGGTGTTCGACGGCTACGCCTTTGGGTTTGCCGGTGGAACCGGAGGTAAATAGCACATATACTAAGTTTTTGGTTGTTACCTCGCTGTTGGGATTTCGATCGCAAAGCTTTCCAATCGCCTCCCAGTCTGCGTCAAGACAGATTACTTGCGGCGGGCGATCGCTCAAGTTGGCCGCGAGGTGCGTTTGGGTAAGCAACACTGGCGATCGCGCATCCTGCCACCGGAAAGCTAAGCTGGCTGCTGGTAATGCCGTGTCTAGAGGTAAGTAGGCGCCACCGGCTTTGAGGATGGCCAGCAAGCCGACGATCGCATCCAGAGAGCGATCGGTGTAAAGTGCTACCACAACTTCTGGTCCTACGCCCAGCTTTTGCAAGTGATGAGCCAGACAATTAGCTTTTTTGTTTAACTCCTGGTAAGTTAGTTGCTGATTTTCAAAGACAATTGCTATGCGATCGGGTGTTTGTTCTGCCTGTTTTTCAAATAGTTGGTGAATGCACGAGTCCTGTGGGAATTTAGGATTGGAGATTGAAGATTGGTTAAACTCGACTAGAAGTTGGTGGCGATCGCGATCGCTCAAAATTTCTAACTCGCTAATGGCCGTTTCTGGTTCACTAACCGTGCTTTCTAATAAAATCTGAAATTGTCCGGCCAAGCGCGAAATATCTTCGATCGCAAATAAGTTTGAATCGTAGTGGAACTCTGCGGTTATCGAGTCATTTTGGTGAATGCAAGACAGTTTCAATTTGAACGGCTCCAAACAAATGTATCGCTTGTCAATAGAAAAAGATAAGTTTGCCTCAGAAAAATCTGCCTGCTGTTCCTCAAAATCAAAACAAACAGGAAAGAAGCATCCCCGATTTTTCTCGGTTAATTCTGTTACTTGTTCCCAAGTAAAAGACTCTTGCCATTTGAAAGCTTCGCGTACCGACTCGCTAACCTGCTTCAGGTTCTCAGAGAATTTAAGTTTTTCTTCAAAATGACTGTAAACAGGTAAGTATTTGGCAAACAGACCTAAAGCTGACTCCAACTGTTCATAACTCCGGCCCTCGCAATATGTGCCAACAACAATATCTGAGTTGCCAGTGAGCCGCCACAGTAGAACTAGCCAGCAAGTCAGAATAAATACAGAAGTAGAAGTGTTATATTTTTGAGCTATCTT
This sequence comes from Microcoleus sp. BROC3, assembly GCF_036702515.1. Taxonomy (NCBI): domain Bacteria; kingdom Bacillati; phylum Cyanobacteriota; class Cyanophyceae; order Oscillatoriales; family Microcoleaceae; genus Microcoleus; species Microcoleus sp. BROC3. The sequence goes on along the minus strand of NZ_JAUBTQ010000003.1, from coordinate 86,778 downwards.
TTCAATTTTACTTACAACTTGATTGTCGAATTTGACTGCAACAAATTCTGGCTTAAATTCTACCTTTACATCATTTTTTTTCTCATTGGGCAATGATAAATCTACAAAGTTTAAAATATTATTTTTGCGCCAATACTCTTTACCTATTTCTGCATCTGCTCCTTCAAAAAGTTCATTTTGCCATTCGGCAATATCTGCATACTGCAAGGGTTGGTCAGATATTTCTTTGCCCTGCAAATGGGTGGCATAAAAACGGCTGATTTCCTGCACAAAATTCTTGACAGTAACCCGATCTGCAACCAAAGCAGGCATCCCAACCAGCAAGAGGTGCAAATCTTGGGAAAGAATAACCAGACAAATATCTAAAACATGACCGTATTGTAAGTCAAAAACCCGACTACTTACTTCAGCAAAAAGTGTCTTAATTTGAGCTGCTTGTGCTTCAGAATCTATACCGCTTAAGTTGTGGCAAACAATCGCCGGCACGCTGTGATTATTAATGATTTGCAGCGGCAGCGCCATTCCCTGTAAACATTGAAAGTTCGTGCGAAGAATTTCATAGTTGCCGACCAGGTTTTGCAAAGCTGCTTCTAAGACTTTTAGATTGAGATTGCCTGCAATTTTAACAGCGAAAGTAGCGCGATAAGGTTGGTTAGATGCAGATTGTTGCAACATCCAAAGGCGCTTCTGCTGAGGTGAAATCCGAAATCCTTCTAAAGACTGTTCTTGCATATTTTTTACTCCATCGATCGGGTTTTATTTTATTGAGCAATAAAAGGTTCTGCCATGCCAACTACAACCTTCCGCAAGCCGGAAAAGGGCATTCGCCCATGGGCAGTTAGCATATTATCTAGCATTAATACATCTCCCTCTTGCCAAGGAAAGATAACTGCTTCCTGCTGATACAAGTCCCGAATTTCATCTAACACAGACTTTTCAATCTCAGACCCATCACCGTAATAGGCATTGCGCGGCAAATATTCCTCTGGAAGGGCTGAAAGCAGTATTTGACTTGTCTCCTGTTCTAAACTCGATACGTGAAATAAATGAGCTTGATTGAACCACACTTTTTCACCAGTTTTAGGATGTGTAGCAACAGCTTGACAGACTTGGCGAGTTCTTAAATAACTGTTATCTTTCCACTCAAATTCAATGCCAGCTTTTCGGCAATAATTTTCTACTTCTAATTTATTGTCTGTCTGAAAAACATTTTGCCATGTTAAGTCGAGTTGAGTGCCATAGTTTCGGACATACATAACCTGCTTTTGTATAAACTTCTCTTTGATTTTTGGATTGAGGCGCTGAAAAATTTTCCGGCTGTCGGCAATGGGTGTTTCTCCACCTGTTTCTGCTGACTTAACGCAGAAAAATCCTATCTTCATCGGCCAACTGCGAGAATAGGCCATTTCGTTGTGCAAAGGAATAGATTGATCTGCTGGATATTCAGTTGAGGTATAGATTTTGCCACTCACTTGACTGCGTGGCGTTGAACGATAGGAATAGTCTAGTAAGTCGCCAGAAATTGCCTTGACTAACTGCTCAAATTCGCTTATTTCTCTAATGTCGAAATCACGAAATAAAATACCGCCGTTTTGACAGAGCCATTTTTCGATTTGTTCTCGATTATTAGTCGCCCAATCAACTAATTTTACACCTTCTACTGCAGGTTGAACTACTAAAGGCAGTGGCTGTCCTGCTTGAAGTAAATCGGTTTTAACTAGCTGAGCATTCGATAGCTTGACTGCTTTTCGCCTAATAGTCGTTAGCTGGCTGTTATTGGTTGCTTTTGACTCTACATTGCTCATGTTTTTGCTGTTTAACTGATTTCTTGAATAGAGTTTGTAACTACCTTGCGCTGGATATTGCCGAGCTTTTGGCGGCGTGTTTCCTGAAACTCTTTTTCTTTAGACAACTGCTGTTGTTTTTCTGCGATCGCCAATGTTTCTGCTAGTGCATTCAACTCAATCTCGGGCTGTTCAACAATTCGAGCGAGCAGAATTTCAAACAAATCTGCCATTCGCGCGATCGTCGCTGGTTCAAACAAGTCTGTTTTGTATTCAAAAAAGCCTTTAATCCCCTCCGGCGTTTCCGTTAAATCCAGCTTTAAATCGTTGCGGGCTTCCCCAATATCGAGTTCTGAGAGAGTCAAAGTCACGCCCGGAAGTTTGAGGGCTGGGACGGGTGAATTTTGGAGCACAAACCAGACTGGAAATAAGAGAGGATGACCGAGATTCCGCTCTGGCTGCATTTCTTGCACTAGCTTTTCAAAGGGTAAATCTTGGTGAGCGTAAGCACCTAAACACAACTCTCGCACTCGCTGCAAAATTTCCCGAAAACTCGGATTACCTGATAAGTTAGTCCGCAAAACTAGCGTATTAACTAAAAATCCAATTAACCCTTCTGTTTCAGCTCGATTCCGATTGGCAATAGGCGAACCGACTACAATATCTTCTTGACCTTTATAGCGGAAAAGTAGGGCTTTAAAAGCCGCTAATAAAGTCATAAACAGTGTGACACCTTCTTGCTGGGATAGTGTTTTAAGCGCCTCAGTCAAAGCTGGAGATAGTGCTAATAATTGTTTGGCACTGCGTGTTGTTTGGGTAGCAGAGCGCGGTCGATCTGTGGGTAATTCTAGGACGGGGGGAGTGCTGCCTAATTGCTGCTTCCAGTAAGCTAGTTGTGTTTCTAAAATTTCCCCTTGCAACCACTGTCGCTGCCAAATTGCAAAATCTGCATATTGGATGGGAAGTTCTGGCAGGGGGGACGGTTGATTTTGAGAAAAAGCATTGTAAAGTGTGGCAATTTCTCGGATCAATACTCCGGCAGACCAACCATCAGAAATAATGTGATGAATGACAAATAGTAGCAGGTGTTCTTGGTCGCCTAATTGTAATAACTTCGCTCGCATTAAGGGGCCAGCAGCTAAGTCAAAAAGCTGTTGACATTCCTCAGTTACTAAGTGTTGAACTTCGCGATCGCGCGCTGTTTCTGGCAACTGTCGCAGGTTCACTACAGGTAGCTTCATTGCTAGCGCTGGGGCGATGTCTTGAACTGGTTTCCCATCCACTATTTTGAAAGTAGTACGCAGGATTTCGTGACGGCGCACGATCTCGTTAAATGTTTGCTCCAAGGCAGTTGCGTCGATCGCACCTGTGAGGCGCACAGATACGGGTATGTTGTAACAAACGCTGTCGGGATCCAACTGGTGAAGAAACCACAGCCGCTGCTGGGCAAAGGATACTGGTACTGGGCCAGCGTTGGAACGGCGAGGAATACTTTGCAATGAGTGCGTTTCTATTTTAAATTTACCGCTCAACCGCTGTTGGAGAAGGGCTTTTTTTGCGGGTGAAAGCTGAGACTGTCGCTGCAAAATTTCGTCTTTTTTACTATTCATGATGCCGTTTTCTAGTAATGGTTATCTGAAAAAGAAGTTACGATAAAAAATGTTGTTCTTCAATCGATGACCTGTACTTTCATATAGTTAGGTGGGGGTTGAATCCGCATGAGATTATTTTCCAAAATCACCAAATCGCCTCTCTTTTCAATTTCCTTAAAACCCGCAAACTTATAAGTGATATACATCATGCGATTTCTCTCAGTTGAAACAAAGTCAGCCAACAAGCGCACGTTTCGATCTTTCGCAAGACTCGTAATATAATTAAGCAAGACTGCGCCTACACCTCTGGACATCACACGACAAGACATTAGCAATAGTTTTAGCGTCCATACACCCTCATCGCATTCCACAAGTGCTAACCCGATTTTTCCATAACTTCCATATTTATCATCCAAGCCTGCAATTAGCAGTTTGTGCTGGTTGGAGAGCCGAAACTGATTGAGTTCGCTGTAAGAGTAGGTGTAACCAGTTGCATTCAGTTGATTTGTCCGTACTGTTAATTCTTCGGCTCGCTGCAAATCCTCTTCTTTTGCATAGGAAATAGTCAAAGTCATGTTGAGTGTGGCTAAAAACTCTTCTTGAGCTCCGACAAATTCTTTCTCGGCATTTTGGCGTTCTATATCGTTAATATACATTAGCCTTCTCAGTTGTGAATCTTCTGTAATAAAACGGGGATTCATTTCCGGCATATCTAGCACGTCGTCTAGTTTTGCTGCATCAATACATAACACTTCTGGCAATGAAAAGTTGACTTCTTCTAGCTCAAACTGCCCATCGTCAATAAAGGCGATCGCGTCGAGACTGATATTGAGCGATTGAGCGATTTCCTTAATAGAAGCAGCCTTGGAGTTCCAGTTGATTTGGGGATATAAAAAATACTCGTCCAATCCCATCTCTCGGAGTTTTGCCATTGCTAAACTGCGTTCATTCTTGCTAGCAATAGATTGTAAAATGCCTCGACTGTCTAAGGTAGTGATGATGCTGATTGCATGGCTGTGCAGGGAAATTTGGTCATTTTCTAAGAGTATACCATTCCACAGGGTATTATCCAGATCCCAAACTACACATTTGATAGTTTTTTGATCTTGTTCTTGGCTCTCTATTCGTTCGGATGTTAGGTTGACCATAGCTTTATATTCTTGCCACTAAATTTTGCTGCGTAACGTTGCGTTCCGGTAATACTCCGTACTCTTGATAACCAGATTCGGCGATGGTAATTTGTTGAATTTGGGTACTGCCTTCAATAATTTCCATAATTTTTGCATCTCGGAAATACCGTTCCACAGGGTAGTCACTACTGCAACCGTTCCCGCCGTGAATCTGTACGGCATCGCTTGCTACTTTAACTGCCATTGTGGATGCAAAATATTTAGCAATTGAGGTTTCTGAAATCGATCGCGGATCGCCAATTTCTTGGAGATAGCCGGCTTGATAGCATAGCAATCTGGCTGCTTTCACGTTAACGATTGCATCGGAAATCATTTGTCTAATTATCTGGTGTTCTTTCAGATAAACGCCAAATTGCTGGCGTTGGCTGGTGTATTGAATGCACGCTTCTAAACAAGCTTGACCGATCCCTACACAGCCCCACGCTACGCTGTACCTGCCGCGATCTAGGGCCGAGGAAGCGACATGAGAGAAACCAAAACCCTGCCGGCAAACGAGATTTTCCTGGGGAATTTGGCAGTTATCTAGGTGAAGTTCTGCTAGCATGGAAGCTCTCGTTCCCAAGATTCCCACAATGGGTTTTATGGAGAGTCCCGGTCTATTTTTTTCAACCAAGAAAGCAGTAGATTTTCCTTCACACTGGGTGAAAACTAAGAATAAATCTGCTATTTGTCCGTAAGTAATCCATTTTTTTTTCCCATTTAATATGTAGAAATTGCCTGAAGGAGTTGCAGTTGTTTCTACACTTTTAGCATCGCTACCGGCGTTAGGTTCGCTCAGTGCAAAAGCTGCGATCGCTTCACCTGATGCTAACTTGGGAATCCAATGTTCTTTTTGATATTGACTTCCCCACTTACAAAGAACGTGAGCAACCATACTGTGAACTGTTAGCAAGCTCCGCAATGAAGAACACCCCCGCCCAATTTCTTCGTTAAGCAAGCCATAGGCGATCGCATCCATACCGCTTCCGCCGTTCTTTTCGGGTATTGCAGCACCCAAAAAGCCTCGCAGAGCTAGCTTTTTAATGAGCTGTGGGGGGGTATGCTCTTCGCGATCGCACTGGCTAGCATAAGGTATTATTTCCTCATTTACAAAAGCTCTGAATTCAGATTGAGCGTCTTTTTGTTTGGCGGTTAATTCGAGTTTCATTGCATTCCCTAACTCAATTGCTTGTAAGTACAGCAGTTTTGCGTTCGACTAGATTAACCAGAGCATTTACGGTATTGAAATTATCAATTTCCAAATCTTCATTTTCAATGGAAATTTTAAACTCTTGCTCCACAAATAAAACCAGTTGCATTGCAAACATTGAATTGACAAAGCCCAGACCAAAAATATCTTCATTGTCCTGCAGATCGTAATCTCCGACAACGCGCGCCAAGAATGCTTTGATTTTTTCTCGATTTTCTTTCATCTTAAACAACTCACTGATAAACGTAGAAACCTTGTTTGCTTTTCTGACCGTATAACCCCGCCTCTACCATCTGCTTTAACAGAGGACACGGCCTATATTTGCTATCTTTGAAGCTTTCATACAAAACTTCGATAGACAGTAGAATCGTATCTAGTCCGATCAAATCGGCCGTTTCTAGCGGCCCCATTTTGTGACCAAAGCAGGTTTTGAAAATTTTATCCACGTCAGACGCTGAAGCTACTCGCTCTTGCAATAAGAAAATCGCTTCATTAATTGTCAACATCAACACGCGGTTAGAAACAAATCCCGGTGAATCGTTGACAATAATACATTCTTTACCCATTTGGGCTAAAAAACTTTTGGCTATCTCAATTGTTGCGTCAGAGGTGTGATACCCGCGAATCACTTCTACCATTGACTTCATGGGCACTGGGTTCATAAAGTGCATCCCAATCACATTTTTATGTCGCTTGGTCGCTGAAGCAATGCGGGTAATGGGAATGGCAGATGTATTAGCTGCAAAAACAGTTCTCTCTGGGCAAATGGCATCTAACTGCGCGTACACCTCCTTTTTAATATCCCATTTTTCGGTGACATTTTCAACCACAAAGTCTGCACTATCTAGCAATTTGTAATTAGTGGAAAATGTAATTTTTTTTACGCTCTCGTCGGGACTGCCAGTCTTTTTTTCTTTGTTGAAAAGAGTTTGAAACCGGATATTCTTCTTGATTTCCTGTTCGGCACTTTCTAGAATCGCTTCCGAAATATCTACAAGAATTACCTGATAACCAGTTTGGGCGAGGTTTTGCGAAACCCCAATTCCCATAACCCCTGCTCCCACAACACCGACTACTTGAATGTTCATAATTGATGCTTTATCCTTTGCAATTTCAGATGAAGTTTACCTTTCTCCAACTAAGACAAGCTTTTTAGCTTCCTCTTCTGTTAATTCTTCTAACTCTGCTACAATTGCTTCTTCGATCGCTAAGGCGAATTCAGCAACAGTGGGTGCTGCAAATAGGTAGCGGAGAGAGAGTTCAATTTGAAATAATTTGCGAATCTGGGAAAGTAACTGAATACCGATTAGAGAATTTCCTCCCATTTCAAAAAAGTTGTCATGGATGCCGACTTGCCCAATTCCTAATAGTTCTTGGTAGATATCGGCAATTGTCAGCTCGATTTCTCTACTGGGAGCAATGTAGGCATTTCGGAGGTTGGGTCGAGCAAAGTTCTGAATTTTTGACTCGACAATTTTGGAATTTTCCTGTTGCTGTTCTGTGCCTGTTTCCGGAGAAGCTAATACTTGTTTTTGTGGCTCAATCCAGTAACGCTGTCGCTCAAATGGATAGGTGGGTAAAGGGACGCGATGCCGGCGTTCGGAAGCATAAAAACCTTGCCAATTTATCTGTACTCCCGCTAGCCAAAGTTGACCTACTGTATTGAGCAAAAATGCTACATCGGATTGCCGATCGCAGGAATTTCGCAGCGTTGGCAGCACAGTCCAATCTACGGTTAAATCGCTCGGCTTACATTGCACGGCCAAGCTGCTCAACGTTTGTCCGGGACCAACTTCTAACAGAATTAAATTCTGTTTTTTCCACAACTCTTGCACGCCATTTGCAAATAGCACCGGCTGGCATAAATGCTTGGCCCAATAACTCGGATCGGTGGCTTGACTAGCGGTAATCCAAGTTCCCGTAACGTTGGATAAATAGGGAATTTTGGGCGGCTGAAGATTGAAGGTTTTAACTAATTCGATAAATGGTAGCGCGATCGCATCCATCATCTGAGAATGAAAGGCGTGAGAAGTTGGAATCGGCCGGCAAGCCAAACCGCTTTCAGTTAACTGCCGTTCCAATTCATCCACAGCATCAGGAACACCCGCGATCGCACACAGGTACGGCCCGTTAACTGCTGACAAAGAAAGACCTTTTCCTAAAAGCGGTCGCACTTCCGCTTCTGAAAGCGGAACAGCAAGCATTTTCCCAGCCGGCAAACTTTGAATCATCAACGCTCTTTTGGCAACGAGAGCGATCGCATCTTCCAGAGAAAACACCCCCGCCAGACACGCGGCCACATATTCCCCGATGCTGTAGCCGATCGCCGCCCCAGGGCGAATTCCCCAGGAGATCAGCAACTGAGCCAAAGCGTACTCGATCGCGAAAATAGCCGGCTGAGTGAGAAAGGTTTGATTCAGTTTTTCCGCAGCAGGATCGGGCTGTTCTTGGCTGCGGCCGAGCATTTTTCGCAAGTCGAGGCCGGATTTAGAAGCTGCATTTGTCTCAGGCTGACTGGGATACAGCACCGATCGCAAATCCAGATCGAGGTAAGGTTGGAAGAGTTGGCAGCAGCGATCGAGTTGTTCTCGAAATACCGGCTCCACTTGGTAAAGTTCGCGAGCCATGTTGGGGTAATGAGTTCCCAGGCCCGGGAACATAAAGGCGACAGTGCGATCGCCCGTCTCGCGGTACAAAGTGAGAACTCGTTTCGGATCGGAAAGCGCGATCGCAGCATCTTGAATGTCTTTGCAAACAACCGCCCGCCGGTGGTCAAAAACTCGCCGGCCAACTTGCAGGGTGTAAGCAACATCCGCGAGATTGAGATCGGGATTTTGCTTGAGGCGATCGCTCAGATTTACTGCAGCCGCATCCAGTGCCGATTCCGTTTTGGCAGACAGTACCAACAACTGCCAAGGGCGAGAAGGCCCTGAAATTTCGACTGTTGGCGCTTCTTCCAAAATCGCGTGAGCGTTAGTACCGCCAAGGCCAAAAGAACTGACTCCCGCGCGACGCGGCGTGCCGTTTGCGGGCCATTCGGACAAAGCGGTATTGACGTAGAAAGGGCTGTTGGCCAAATCAATTTCCGGGTTGGGCTGCTGGAAGTGCAAGCTGGGCGGTATCAGCTTGTGTTTGAGAGCCAGAACAGTTTTGAGCAAGCCTGCGATCCCAGAAGCAACATCCAGATGGCCGATATTGGTCTTGACTGAACCGATCGCACAATGTGCAGGTGGCGCGATCGCAGTTTTTCTCTGAGTGCTAGCGCGAAACGCTTTTGTCAAGGCCTTAAATTCGATCGGATCGCCCAAAGCCGTTGCAGTTCCGTGAGTTTCTACATAAGTCACTGTTTCCGGCTCGATGTCGGCGATGGCAAAGGCTTCCGCGATTGCCTTTGCTTGCCCCTCCAAGCTGGGCGCTGTGTAACCAACTTTCCCAGAACCGTCATTATTTATAGCCGAACTTTTGATAACAGCATGAATGCAATCGCCATCGGCGATCGCCTCTTCTAACCGCTTCAAAACTACAATTCCTAAACCGCCCCCCGGTACAGTTCCTTTCGCCCCAGCATCAAAAGCACGGCATTGACCGTTAGGAGATAAAACCCCTCCTTCTTGATACAAATAGCCAGCTTTTTGCAAGGCATTGACCGTCACGCCTCCGGCTAAAGCCATATCGCACTGGTAACTTAACAAACTTTGGCAAGCTAAGTGAACGGCAACTAATGATGTCGAACAATTCGTTTGCACGCTAATGCTCGGGCCTCTTAAATTTAATTTATAAGAAGTGCGTGGAGCTAAATGATCTTTCTCGTTCCCAATCAGAGTTTGGTAATCAATAACAGTGCCTAGAAAGCCCCGATTTGAAGCTAAATTGAATAACAAATAGCTATTCCAACCTACACCCGCGTAAACCCCAATTTGACCTCGGTATCTTTCTGAATCATAGCCGGCATTTTCCAGGGCTGACCACGCCTCCTCCAAAAATAAGCGGTGTTGGGGGTCTGTAATCGCTGCTTCTCGGGGATTAAAACCGAAGAATGAAGCATCGAATAAATCCATGTCTTCTAATATAGCGCCAGCTTTGACGTGATTGGCACTATGAAACATAGTAGGGTCAATCCCTGAAGAAAGCAATTGTGCTTCACTAAGAACAGAGATTGACTCCACTCCCTCTCGCAGATTTTGCCAAAATTCATCCAGATTTTTGGCTTGAGGAAAGCGGCCGGCCATGCCAATAATCGCAATTCCTTCTATAGAGTTGTCTGTTTCTGAATTACTCATTAACCTTTCCCCTTTTATACTGCATGAATTGCCTTCAAATAAGGGAAGGCTGACGTAGTAAGTTTAAGCCGAAGTTTATTAACTTTCTGAAACTCAGTCTTTATGCCTTGCTGCTGAAAATTTATCCGCATCGATACTTCGCTGTCGAAGGAAGCGAGAAAATTTTTGACAGCAGTATCTAAGGAAGATTTGGGAAAATGGGAATTAGGCGAAAGTTTATATTGGCCATTGCTTCCCATCAAATAACTTTGCTGTGTGGTACTGTTTTTTTCAAATTTAGTGTCTAGAAACTCTTCACATATCTGCTGTTCCGATTTAATTGGGCGATCGCAGTCTTTGCGCTGGACGTAGAACCACAGCATCGGGGATCTTTCAAGCTGCAAAAGGTTTGACAATTGCCAGCGAGATAAATCGGGCAGCGAATCGTAGCGTTCTTGCAAGTCAGGTTCGCTAAATTCTGTATTCCAAGAAAAGGTATCATTCGCCATATCAAATATATTAATGCGAGGTGATACTAACTCTAAGCCACACTCGTTTGTTAATTCAGACAAAGATTCAACTGTATAGCTGTGTTCTACAGGTTGAATCAAAGTATCTGCTAACTTAGATTCCGAGCCATCTCTGTATTCATTTAAAAAACTCGTCATTAAACTTTTTGTAGAAAATCCCCCATTGACCAATTTAAGCGCCAGTGCTAGTTCCGACTCAAAATCCCCCAATGAATCCGTGCTTTTGCTAAAAATTCTCACAGCTTTTTGAAAGCTAGAGGTGATGATTCTGTGAAACCGATTGTAAACCATTAACTCCATAATTCCCTGCGGTTTCAGAGCAGTGACTAATTTAGCTAAAGTTTCTTGAGGATATGCGTTGTGGTGGATAACCCCCGTACAGATTATATAGTCAAACTGCTCTTTGTAAGTAATTTGATTGAGGCTTTCTTGTTTGAGCTGCAAGTTAGAGATTCCTAGCTCTTCAGCAGTCTGAGAGGTTATTTCTAGCGATTGAGCTGACAAGTCTGAACCTAATACAGTGGCATTGGGAAATTTCAATGCGGTGAAAACTGCTTGGTTAGTTCCGCATCCCGCTACCCAAATTTTCGGCTGCTTAGGAAGAGTGTTGTGCTGCCAGTTACCGAGGTCTTGATTGAGCATGATGGTTTCAAAATCTGGATCGGAGAGCCGATCGAGTTTTAAAGGCCGCCAAGGATAAGGAAACCTGCCGTAGAATTGAGCATTTAAGTCATCTACTGACTCTGTTGATGTTGCGAGAATTAGATTTTCATCATCTGTTTTAATCATGTCATCCTCAAGTTGGTAGTTGGGCTTGATAGCAGAAGTAGGAAGAGGGATTGATTGAGAGGATATTCAGAGCAGAAGCCGGGTTTCTTTGTAGATATCTAGTTGAGAGTCAGGGATTTTTCTAAGAAACCCGGTTTCTTTGCGTCACTTCTGCATTCGGAGTTGTTTTTGCCGATTGGCAACCGATTTTTGCTTGTCAACTCTGTCGCGAACAGACTGAAATTCAAGTTCTGGCTCTTGCTGCTCAGTTAAATGTTTTGCTAAGGAGTAGATGGTGGGGTATTCCAATAGCTCAATCAGTGATAAATCTGCCTTATTCAAAATTTCCCGGAGTTGACGGTGAACTTCGGCAAGCAGTAATGAATGACCGCCAATATCGAAAAAGTTGTCGTGAATGCTTACACTTTCTACTTGCAGCACCTCTTGCCAAACATTGGCGATCGCGCTTTCGACAGAGTTAGTAGGCAAAACCGGCGCAACTTCCGATCGCAGCGAGACGGCTTCCATTGCTAAAAGCGATCGCCGATCGACCTTACCGTTAGCAGTCAGCGGTAGCAGGGGTACTGTCAGGAAAACTGACGGGATCATGTATTCCGGCAATTTTTCTTTCAAAAATTCACTCAGTTCGCCGATCGCAGCCGGTGACTCCTGGTTTAAAACGATGTAGGCGGCTAAACGGCGATCGCTACCATCTTCTTGAACCAAAACTACAGCCTCCTGCACCCCTGAGTGTTCTAGGAGAACCGCTTCAATTTCCCCTAGTTCGATCCGGTAGCCGCGAATTTTCACCTGATCGTCTAGGCGGCCGAGGAATTCCAGAGTTCCGTCTGGCCGATAGCGTGCGCGATCGCCCGTTTTGTACAGTCGGCTTCCAGGCTCGTCGCTGAACGGATTCGCGATAAACTTTTCAGTGGTGAGATCAGGTCTGTTCAGATAGCCTCTTGCCACTCCTAAACCGCCGATATGCAGTTCGCCCGCAACACCGATGGGTACCGGTTGCAAGTGCCGATCGAGCACGTAAAGCTGAGTATTCGCGATCGGGCGACCGATCGGAATTGACCCTGAAAGCTTTTCGCCTCCTGGAACCTGATAAACGCAGCAGCCAACTACCGTTTCCGTTGGCCCGTATTCGTTCACCAGCAACGTATCGGGAGCATTTTCCTGCCAAAAAGCGACGCTGCTAGCCAGCAGATTTTCGCCACCGATAATGAAAGCGCGGGTCAAACCGGCGGCGGCTTGGGGTGGTATTTGCTGGGCCAGTAACTCCAAGTGCGCGGGGGTAATTTTGACTAAACTTAAGTTAGAACTGCGGCGCAAGGCAGTGCAAAGCGTCTCTATGCCTTGGTTTTCCGGTAGCAGTTCTACTCGACCTCCCACCAGCAACGGTGAAAACAAGCTGGTAACAGTTAGGTCAAATCCCAGCGGCGAGTGAACTAGCGTCCCCGTTCCTGCCTCGACTGCATAGGCTTGCGTACACCAAGTGAGATAATTTGTGAGTCCTTGGTGCAGAATCAACGTTCCCTTGGGCTTTCCAGTTGAGCCGGAAGTATAGATAGAGTAGGCGAGATTGTGAGAATTGGCTTCACAGGTTGGATTTTCTGTAGGTTCAGAGGCGATGATTTCCCAATCCGCATCCAGGCAAATTACTTGAATTTCGCTTGTTGCCAAATCAGCGGCTAAGTGCTGCTGAGTCAACAGTATCGGCACCTGAGAGTCTGTGAGAATGAAGGCTTGGCGATCGCGCGGTATGGTTGAATCAATGGGAACGTAAGCGCCGCCGGCTTTGAGAATGCCCAAAACTCCGACAAGCATTGAAAGCGATCGCGCTACGCAAATCCCCACCAATACCTCTGGCCCTACTCCCTGTTGCTGTAGGTAACGGGCGAGTTGATTTGCCTGGGCGTTGAGTTCAGCGTAGGTTAGTTGCTGGCTTTCAAACACAGCGGCGGTGCGATCGGGTGTCCGTTTTACTTGTTCTTCAAATAACTGGTGAACGCATTTATCAATTGTGCCAGCCGTTTTTGTATTGTTAAACTCAACTAGCAGTTGTTGGCGATCGCGATCGCTCAAAATTGCTAACTCGCTAATTGTCGCTTTCGGATTATTGGCAGCACTTGCTAACAAAGTTTGAAATTGCTCCGCCAAGTTGCGGATATCAGCTACTCGGAATAAGTTAGCATCATAGTGAAACTCGCAAATCAAAGCATCATCTTGACAAAGGCAAGAAAGTTTTACTTTGAATCTACTGATATAGGCGGAACGCTTAGCAATTGACCAGGATAAACCACCACCCGAATACTTGGGCAGCGGTGGCTCAAACTCGAAACAAAACGGAATGAAAGATTCAGTTGCGCCCTTGCCAGTTGCGGCTGTAATTTGTTCGGGCGTAAAATACTCCTGCCATTCATAATTAGTGCCAATTAATTCGCTAACCTGCTGTAAAAATTCGCTAAATTCTAAGCTATCTGACGGCTGGCAAGTTAGGGGTAAATATTTGGCGAATAGCCCCAAGGATGACTCTAAACCTTCATAGGTTCGACCGTCGCAATAAGTGCCGACGATCGCGTTTGATACTCCTGTCAGCCGACTGAGGAGAATCTGCCAGCAAGTTAGCAAGAATGTAGGAACAGAAGTATCAGAGTTTTGAGCGATCGCTTCAATTTTTGCTGTCAAGTCCTGCGGAATTTTAACCGCGAGTTTTTTTGGCGTAAATCCGCTTTTTCGATCTAACTCTTTTTCTCCTACTAGCTGACCGGCAAACAGGTCAGAAATCTCCAACTTATGCCAATAATGTTTTCCGGCTTTTGTATCCTCAGACTCAATTAAATCATTGAAAATTTCCGAGATATCAGCATATTGAATCTCTGCCTCAAATAAGCTATTTTTCTGCCCAATAGCAGCATAGGCTTCGCTAATTTTACGCACCAAGTTATCTAGCGTTAACGTATCCGCCCCGAGAGCAGACAAACTAACAATTAGCTGGTATTTTTCAAAAGCAAGCTCAATTAAAACTATCTGCAATAGCTGCCCTTCCTCATCAAAAGGCTGTTGACTTATCTCCTCAAAAATCTCCTCAATTTTAGCCTCTTGTTCTGGCGGACTTAGCTCGCTCAAAGAATATTGAGAAATTGATGGAATGGTGCGATCGCTTATTACTTGCAAAGGAAGATCCATTCCCGGCAAGCAGCGAAAAGTAGTCCGCAATATCTCATGGCGATGCCACACATTCTCCAAAGCTGCCTCGAAAATTTCCCTGTTAAGATTTCCCTGAATTTCCACAGCGCACTGAGCGCGATAAGGCAACTTAGACTCAACTTGTTGCAACAACCATAGATGTTTTTGTTGCGGTGAAAGTCGAAACCCTGTAATAATTTCTTTTTGCATATCTGCACCTCTGCACCTAAGTATTTCAATCAATAGTTATGTACGCTGAACCTTGAATTTTCTACTAAATCCGGCTTCAATACCCCCTTTATATCAAGTTCGATTAATTGCTTATAAGAACCGGCAGGGCGGGTTTATGAGATTGTCTGTTTTCGGCAATTATTATTAGTGAACCCGCCCCTACAGGAATTATATCTATTGAACCGAACCTGATATTATTCTTTAGTCAGCGTAGGCTGACTTTGTTTGTGTAGTTGCGGTTTTAACCGCCGAAAGACAAAGGGTATAGCTATCTTTTAGTCGGTTAAAACCGACTTTAGCTATGAGGCAGGGGTTTCAACCCCTGTCGGACTGTCGGACTATAGCTGTATGTTTCAGACATTCCTACCGCAATTTTGCGAGAACCAACAAAAGGCGATCGCCCGTGAGCTACTAACATATTATCTAGCATTAAAATATCCCCTTCCTGCCAGGGAAAAGTTACAGTTTCCTGCCGATATGCTTCGCGCACTTCGTCTAAAACAGAAAGCTCAATAGGAGAACCATCTCCGTAATAAGTATTGTTAGGAAGATCCGATTCTTTAAAGTCTGCCAGCAATGACTCTCGGAGTCCCGGCTCTAAAGTTGATATGTGAAAAAAAGCAGCGTGATTAAACCAAACTTTTTCACCCGTTTTAGGGTGCTTGAGAATAGCGTGGCGAACTTGTCTAGTCCTCAAGCAATTACCATCTTTCCATTCTACCTCAATGTCACGATTTTGACAATACTCTTCTACCTTTAATTTATCAGTTGTTTGAAAAACATCATGCCAATGCAGCCCCAAGCCACTGCCAAAATTGCGGACATACATCACCTGTTTTTGTGCGAAGATATCGACAATTTTAGGGTCAATGCGCTGTAATACTTTCCTGACATCAGCCAGTGGCGTTTCTCCTCCTGCAGTCGCACTTTTCAGGCAAAAAAAGAAAATTTTCATCGGCCATGCGTGTTGGTAGGAATTCTCATTGTGCAAGAAAATACTTTGCTCTGCCGGAAAATCTGTGGAAGTATAAATATTGCCCCTGACGCGACTGCGCGGCGAGGAACGTTCTCGATACTCCAACAATTCCCCGGAAACAGCCGTAATAAATTCTTCAAACTGGGTTACATCACTGACTTTAAAATTGCGAAAAAGTAGACCTCCCCATTTCCCTAACTCTGTTTCTATAAAATCCCGATTTTGCGTCGCCCAAACTACAAGATTTACTTCTTCTAAAGTCGGGCTGACTACTAGAGGTAGAAATTGGTGTGACTGAAGAAACTTAGCCTCAGCCAACTCTTCTGAAGAGGCGCTAATAGCTCGGCGCGATCGCAGCGGGGGCAGTTTACTCTTAAATTTATCAGATGCAAAAGTTTTCATCATACCAATTGTTCAATTGCTTTGCGCTTAACATTTTTAAACTTGAGAAGGCGAGCTTCTTTAAGTTCTTGTTCTTTAGCAATTTGCCACTGTTTGTCAGCAGTATTTAGCATTTCTTTGAGAACGCTCAGCTTCACCTCGGATTGAACCGCGATCGCATTCAGAAGCGTTTCAAAAAGCGACAGCATCCGCGCGATGCTAGCAGTTGCGAACAAATCCGTGCTGTACTCCATCCACCCAGTCAAACCGATCTCGCTATCGGTCAGATTTAGCAGCAAGTCATACTTGGCGGTTTGGCTGTCCACCTCGCAGACGGTCGCACTCACACCCGAAAGCGCCAAAGGCGGTAGCGGTGCTTGCAGCACCAGCTTGACCTGAAATAAGGGTGTACGGCTTAAAGTCCGTTCAGGGTTCAAAACCTCGACCAACTTGTCGAAAGGCAGATCCTGATGTGCGTAGGCTGCCAAGGTGCGATCGCGCACGCGGTGCAGTAACTCATCAAATGTGGGATTCCCAGATAAATTAGTACGCAATACCAATTGGTTGACAAAAAATCCAATCAGTTGCCGAGTCTCCGCTTGGTTGCGGTTAGCAATATCCGTGCCTACAGTAATGTCGTCTTGAGCGCTATACCAGTGCAGCAAAGTTGTAAAACTTGCTAGCAGCGTCATAAACAGCGATACTTCCTGCTGCTGCGATCGCACTTTCAGGGCATCCGTTAAAGATTTTGACAGTGAGAACGGCAGCCGCAAACCTTGGAACGTCTGAATAGCTGGGATCGCATTGTCTGTCGGCAGTTGCAGTACAGGCAGGTTGCTTAATTCTTGCTTCCAGTACGAGAGTTGAGACTCTAGCACTTCTCCCTGCAACCATTGGCGCTGCCAGATCCCAAAGTCAGCATACTGAACCGGCAAAGGGGTTAACGGGGAAGGCTGACCGCTGGAAAAGGCCCTGTAGAGTGCTGTCAGTTCTTGAATGAAGACTCCCATAGACCAGCCATCAGCGACAATGTGGTGCACTGTCAGCAGCACGGTGTATTCGGCTTCGGCTAGCTGTAGCAGCGTGACTCGCAGCAGCGGCCCTGCTGTCAAGTCGAAAGGTTGCTGAGCTTCTTGAGTGGCGAGGCGTTGCGCTTCCGCTTCCCGGCTGGTTTCTGGGAACGATCGCAAATCTATGACTGGCAGCGATAAAGTTAAAGTTGGGGAGATATCTTGCACCGGTTGACCCGACACAGCGCTAAAAGTTGTTCGCAAAGCGGCGTGTCGCTGCAAGATTTCGTTAAAGCTTTGGTTGAGTGCAGTTACATTCAGCGGCCCTTTGAGCTTTACAGCGACAGCAATATTGTAAAAAGGGTTTCCAGGCTGCAAGCTATTGAGAAACCACAGCCTTTGCTGGGCAAAGGATAGGGGCAATTCTGCTTGTCTGGGTGCAGGCAGCAGCGGCGGCACGCTAGGGGTAGCGGTAGCGAGGCGATCGCACAATTGTGCTGCTAAGTGAGACAGGCTGGAACTCTCGAAGAGTTCGGCTGCGGACACTGTTGTCGCGAGATCGGTTTCAATTCGGTTTTGTAATTCAAAGACTTTTAAGGAATCGAGTCCTAATGCGATTGCCGACTGCTGCGGATTTACCTGCGATCGGGGAACTCTTAGCACCTGAGCGATCTGCTGCTGGAGGTAAGATGTTAGCAGCGGTACTCTGTCAGTTGGCGGTGCTGCGATCGCCTGTTCGCGAGTTAGACGCACCTCGCTTTCAACTGTCTGAAAATCCTCTAAAATGCTGCTGCCAATGACTTTCAGATTGCCTGAGAGAAAATCGGCACGGCAAGCGCGGCGCTGAATCTTACCGCTGGAAGTTTTGGGAATAGTGCCGGCGGCGATCGTCACGACAGCATAAACTTGGATACCGTGGATTTGCGCGAGCGCACTTCTGATGGCTGCGGTGACTTCCTCCACATTCGGTTTCTGCCGAAATTCCACCTCTTGAACGACTACTAACTGTTCCTCATCTTCTACATCCACCGAAAATGCTGCACCGCCACCGGATCGCAGTGCCGGATGGCTGCGTTCTGCCGTTAGTTCAATGTCTTGAGGGTAAAGATTTCGACCTCTAATGATAATTAAATCCTTAGCCCTACCCGCGATAAAGAGTTCTCCATCTTGCAAGAAGCCTAAGTCGCCTGTTCGCAAAAACGGCCCTTCACCTGTGTCTGACAGATAGGCGCGAAATGTCCGTTCTGTTTCCTCGGTGCGATTCCAGTAACCGACACCCACACTCGGCCCTGATACCCAAATTTCGCCAACTTCGTCAGGTTGACAGCGGGTTAAGGTTTCAGGGTTCGCGATCGCAATTTTTTGGTCTGGCAAAGTTTGACCGCAACCTACTAATGTGCGGTCGTTCTCACTTTGTGTACTCGCGGCGATCGCGCGATCGCTCTCAAGTGCTTCTCCCTGAACTGTTTTGATGACCGGCGGTGCTGTGTGCAGACCCCCAGAAATCATCAAAGCTGCTTCTGCCATCCCGTAACAGGGATAGAATGCCTCCCAGCGGAAGCCACAGGGTGCAAAGGCTGCAGCAAAGCGCTCTAAGGTATCGCGCCGAATCGGTTCAGCACCGTTAAATGCAACCTTCCAACTGCTTAAATCGAGGGTTTCTCGCTGCTGCTGGCTAATTTTCTGAACGCACAATTCGTAAGCAAAGTTAGGGCCGCCGCTGGTCGTGGCTTGGTAGTGAGAAATAGCTTTCAGCCAGCGGTAGGGACTTTGTAGAAAAGATGCGGGGGGCATCATGATACAAGGGAAGCCGCCGTACAGGGGTTGGAGTACGCCGCCAATCAGTCCCATGTCGTGGTAAATCGGCAGCCACGAGACAAATTTGCTGGTGTGGGAATGTCCCATCAGGCGTTGGGTCATGCGGGCGTTGTGCAGCAAGTTGCGGTGGCTGAGCATTGCGCCTTTGGGGGTGCCTGTGGAACCCGATGTATATTGCAGAAATGCTAAGGTTTCTGCGTTAATTGAGGGTTTTTGCCAAGTGTCTTCGATTCCGGGGGGGATGGTATCGGTAGTGAGCCAGTGTATAGTTCCTATTTTGTCTGCCAGCAAGGATTGCACTTGGGGCAAAATTGCTGTTGTCGTGAGGGCGATCGCGGCTTGG
This sequence comes from Microcoleus sp. BROC3, assembly GCF_036702515.1. NCBI lineage: Bacteria > Bacillati > Cyanobacteriota > Cyanophyceae > Oscillatoriales > Microcoleaceae > Microcoleus > Microcoleus sp. BROC3. The sequence goes on along the minus strand of NZ_JAUBTQ010000003.1, from coordinate 67,512 downwards.
GAATCGGTTGCAACTGATACCGCCGTCTGAAGTCGGGCTGCGTGGCGCTGATTGCGGGGCGGGTAAGCCGGGACTGCGATCGCCCCAGCGTACAAGCATCCGAAAAAAGCCGCAATATAGTCTAGTCCTGGCGGATAAAGCAATAAGGCGCGTTCGCCGCTAGCACCTAAAGCTTGAAGTTGAGCTGCGATCGCTCGGCTGCGACGATCTAATTCGCTGTAAGTCAGGCGATCGCTTTCTGTTTCTCCGTCTTCCAGAAAGGTAAAAGCTAGTTGGTCAGGCTGGTGCAGACACCTGTAGCGCAACAAGTCTACACCTGTCGAACTGTTACTAGAGATTTCTCGAAAGTCCTTGAAAAGTTGAGCCATTCTACTTTTTGCACTCATTGCAACCCGAAAATCTTGAGTTTTGCGATCGCAAAGCCGATGACCGCGATCTTCTCTCAAAAGGTGATTCTTTAGCTACTGCTAGAACTTATTGACATTAGTTCTTGATTAGCTTCCACACTGTAAGTCTAAAATATCGATTTTGCAAGTAGTAATTGATAATTATTTTTGAAGTAATTCCTCAACAGTCATAAGTTAGCTGGCAGTACCCAAAGCGGAACGATCCAGTCAATCGGCCAATTTTAGGGTGTTGGCAGCTTGGAGTGAGGCGCGCAAACGGCAGTGCGCCCAATCTCGCCAGCACAGACCAGCGTGCAGCTTGATAAAACTTGATAAAAATTAGCAATAAACAAATTTGACTTATTGCTTGACATTAGCAGCACCCTTATTTTATTTTGATGAGGCTACTGCAAATGATTAGTGATAAATCCCTGGGTTGTTGACCGCGATCCGAGTGTATCGCCGCTCGTGTCAAGAAACTGGATTCAAACTGCGACCACAGATAGCTGCGCCTGTTACTGACAGGCTTAGTTTTTTTCGTGTTTGCTTGGGTAGGTTTTCAGCAGAGCACAAGTCGGGAGTGCAGCTCAATCGGTGCATTCACTCTTACAGATGGTGTAGCAGCTCAAGTTTTTAAGTGTGTGGTGTGAATGAAAATGAAACTGCGTGTACCTTTTTTATGTGTTGCACTGCTGAGCGTTGGTATCATGCCAGTAGCAGCGGCAGGGCCAAGAAGTTTCTCTGACAGCGCTAACTCCGACTCTGCTGAAGCTGCGCCCGCGATCGCCCCCGATCCGAGTTCAGTAAATCCCTCAACAGCCGACGATCGCACTCAATGGTGGGCGATCGCTTCCGTCATCCCGTCCCAAAAACCGATCGCAGAAAAGCCCTCATCTGAAAGCGAGGAGTTAGAAGTCAAGCTACCTGTAGAAAACCGATCCCAAAAACTCAATTCCGACTTGACAGTTGCTTCAGAAGACAATAGAAATATCCAAAAAAGCTCCTCAAAAGCAGGCAGGATGCCCGATCCACAAGGTTTATTGGAGATATCTCATAGCGATCGGGCTTCTCCTAATCCTGATATTGAACCAATAGCAGACATACCAAAACTCAACGACATCGATCGTCCTAGCACCAGTGTTGAGGGATTACTTCAGCAATCGCCGTCAAGTTTTATTGTTTCTGATGCTGTGCGAATCTCTCAATCAGTCGTACAAGTAACAGGTGTAAGGCTTAACCCTACTGGGGCTGGTTTGGAAGTCATCTTAGAAACTGAAGCGGGTCAATTGCTGCAAGCTGTTACCAGAACAGAAGGCAAAAGTGCGATCGCCGACATCGAAAATGCTCAACTAGCTTTACCGTCGGGTGGGGAATTTCGCGCTCAAAATCCCAATCGAGGAATTGCTGAGGTGACAGTAACTCAGCTTGAAGGTTCGCGCATCCGAGTCACCGTTACCGGAGAGAAAGCAGCACCGCCCGCGCAAGTAGTGAAAAGCGATCGCGGTTTAGTTCTGGGCGTGACTCCTGAAAATTCTGACCAAATTGAAATCGTCGTTACCGCCACGCGCACCGAAGAACTTATACAAAATATACCGCGCTCGGTGACAGTAGTTACCCGTGCTGAGGTTGAGGAGCAAACTCCCGTGTCGCGAAACCTGCAAGATATTATCGGTCGGGAGGTTCCAGGCTTAGGGGCTTCGACTCAATCGAGAAATCAATTTGGGCAAAACTTGCGCGGTCGCAATATTTCTGTCTTAATTGACGGCGTACCCCTGACCACAAATACTCAACCCCGGGGGCTGCAAACTCTTGCTCCCAATGCGATCGAGCGAATTGAGGTTGTTCGCGGCCCCAATGCGATCTACGGAAGTCAGGCCACAGGCGGGACGATCAACATCATTACCCGCAGGCCGAGCGAAAATCGGCTGGAGCAACAGTCAGAAGTAGGTCTGACTGCTGCAGGCGGCAACCGACGTTTCCTAGAAAGTGGCAGTTTTGGCAACTACATCGCGCATTCCCTATCGGGTACAGAGGGCGCTTACAACTACGCCTTTTCCTTCTCGCGAGAAAGCACCGGCACTTTTTATGATGCTGAAGGCGATCGCATTTTTAACGATCGGCCCTTAGATCAAAGCGTTACCTTCAATGTATTAGCTAAGGCAGGAGTAAACCTAGATTCTAAACAGCGCTTACAGCTAACATTCAATCACTACCTTTCTAGCCAAGTCGGCAACCAGTATATCAACGATTTGAGCGTCAACAGCCGCCCCGCCGGAACCGAAAAAGCCCGCGCTTTGAAAGTAGGAGAACTGGAATTTATTGACTCTACCCCCCCAAGAGATCAAAATACTCTGCTTAACTTCACCTACACCAACGATCGGATTTTTGGCAGCAGTCTTCAGGCTCAAGCTTACTATCGGTACAATACTCTAAATTTTTTCCCAGGAGATTTTCGAGAGGCTTTTTTTGAAAATATTACTTTTGGACAAGTAGAACATCAAAATTGGGGCGGTCGCTTGCAAATTGAAACTCCTATATTTACAGCAGCTAATTTACTGTGGGGAGTTGATTATGACAGAGAGTACAACACTGTCGTGCAAGATATTTTCGATCCTGTGGCTTTCGACGAAAGCGGCGGTCGAGTTTACCGTAAAATTAACGAGCGCGTTGAAATCCCGGGTTATGACCTCAACCAGCTAGGTTTGTTTGCTCAGGTGAAATGGGATATTAGCGATAACTTTTTAGTCACTGGCGGATTGCGCCACCAGCGGGTCGGTTTCAGTGTTGACGACTACACTACCTTCCCAGGCAATGCAGATATTGAAGGTGGAGAGTTGAACTTTAATAGCACCGTATTTAATGCCGGTGCTGTCTATAAAATTACAGACACATTTAATGTGTTTGGTAACTTTGCTCAAGGTTTTAGCATACCCGATTTTGGAAATCTCCTGCGCCGTCCGCCAGAAGGATTTTCGATTGGGGGCGATTTTCAACAATTAGAAGCGGTAAGAGTTGACAACTACGAAATTGGGGTGCGCGGCAACTGGGAACAAGTACAAGCGTCTATTTCTGGTTTTTACAATACCTCCGAATTGGGTGAAAGTTTTGTATTAGACAATCGCGGTTTTCCCATAGGAATTAACCGCGCGCCACAGCGGATATACGGTGTTGAGGGGACTCTAGACTGGCAGCCGGGAGGGGGATGGCAATTCGGCGGCACTGCAACTTGGCAAGAAGGTGAAAATGATGTCAATCAAGATGGAGACTATTTGCCTCTCAATAGCAGCATTATCTCACCGCTGAAGCTGACGACTTATATTGAACACCAAACTACCCCAGGCTGGCGCAACCGACTGCAACTGGTTTATATCGGGAATCGCGATCGGGCTTTTGATGACGGAGTTGACCCTGTGGACATCGATAACTATTTGGTGGTGGACTATATCGGCAGTGTTAAGGTTGGACCGGGCACGTTAAATATTGGCATCGAAAACTTGTTGGACACCCAATATTTTGCAGTCCAGCTTCAACGTTCCGGCGGTTTTGATAATTCCGAAAGATTTGCGTCTAGGGGTCGCAGCCTTAGCCTCCGCTACGTTCTCAATTGGTAACGGCGGCCTAGAAACCGGGTTTGACGGAATAAAATACTTCTTTGCACCCGCAAATTTAGTAAAAAACCCGGTTTCCTTGGTATTGCGAAAAGACACGTGATATCATGTCCGGTCGATTACCGGAAATCAGGTAGGGGCGGGTTCACCAACAATATCTGCCAACAATCTCCAATCTCAAAAACCCCCCGGCCGGGATATTATGGTCAATCGCTCGGACATGATATGACCGCACACAAATTCAGTAAAAAATAGGTTTCTTTGGTATTGCGAAAATACTTTAAAGTAACTGACAGTAATTTCAGAAAAAAGGTATTAATTCAAATGAATTCACTGGGAACAGATACAGGAAAAATCGTTGAGAGTGGCGACAGTTGCTCAGATATTTTTCAACTTTCAATAACAGAAATTAGGGAACTGTTTAAATCATGCGGTCTAATTCTTTTTCGAGGATTTGCCGTTCACCAGCAACAGTTTAAAAAATTTGCCGAACAATTTAGCTCTAAATTCGTTCGCGATGATGTCAAAATTCGGGCCGATTCGAGCGACGGAGCCATCCATCTTGTAAACGAAGGAATGGGATATATCGCTCCTCATGCTGAAGGGGCAACTACTCCTTTACGACCCGATGCCGTTTGGTTTTGTTGTGATGTGCCGGCCGCCGATGGTGGCGAAACTTTATTTTGGGACGGCGTACAAGTCTGGTCAGAATTAAGTGAAGAATTAAAGCAGTTGTTTTTGACTCAAAAAAACAAGTTTGTTCACAATATACCTGTTGCTAACTGGAAGCATTTTTTAGGAGAAAATGCTACGCTAGCTGATGTCAAAAAAGCGCTGAACAGTTTTGAAGGTGTCCAATACACAATCAATGACGACCAGTCTGTGACTCTAGCTTATGTTTGTTCTGCTGTCGTTAAAACAAAGTACGGTAATGACGACTCTTTTGCTAACGGTATTATCAACGAACAAAGAACTAGAAAAGTAATTTTTGAAGATGATTCCCCGATTCCCGATGCAGCCATCGATGAAATCAAGGAAGTTATGGATAGACTGACAGTTGCAATTTCGTGGCAACCGGGTGATTTAGTGATGATTGACAATTCAAGATTTTTGCACGGCAGACAGGCTTTTACCGACAGTCGGCGCAAGATTTTATTTGCCAACAGTATGCTGAATTTTTGAGTTTCACTTTTTTTCAAAAATGGCTAGGTAAAAATGTTTTTCAATGTCTCAAAATCAGCTATTTTTATTAAAAGTAGATCCTCCCTACTTTTACCGTTTATTCTCGGCCTGATCCTTGTCTTGTTCGCAAGTCAATATAGTTTTGCCGCCGCTCCGACTCGTGCTGAAATTCTCTGGGACACTTATGGAATTCCTCATGTTTATGCCAAAGATACCAAAAGCCTTTTCCGCGCCTTTGGTTGGGCACAGATGCAAAGTCACGGCAACCTGATTTTGCGCCTCTACGGACAGGCGAGAGGCAAAGCAGCAGAATACTGGGGAGAAAAATATTTAGAATCAGATCGGTGGGTACGAACTATGGGAATTCCTATTCGCGCTCGCTCTTGGTACGATGCACAAAATCCAACTTTTCGCAGCTATCTCGATGCTTTTGCTGCTGGAATTAATAGTTATGCCGCAGAACATGGCGATGCGATCGACAATGAAGTTAAAGCCGTGCTGCCAATTGATGGGGTAGACTTGCTGGCTCACACTCAGCGGGTGCTGAACTTCACGTTTGTGGTTAATCCTCAGCAAGTCAAGGGCGTTACATCAAATCCGGTAGCATCGGAATTAATATTACCCACAGCCAGGACACAGCAGTGCCGTGTCCCTACAATTAATCCGGGTAGGGACACGGCACTGCCGTGTCCTCTAGATAATTCCGGTGCAACCGAAAACGATATTAATGATAGTTCTCTCGGATCTAACGGCTGGGCGATCGCACCTTCCCATTCTGCCAGTGGCAACGCGATGCTGCTGGCTAATCCGCACCTCCCGTGGTCAGACTTATTTCTCTGGTTTGAATCACAGCTAACAGCACCGGGCATCAATGCTTATGGGGCTTCGTTGGTTGGCATCCCGGTACTGACAATTGCCTTCAATGACTCCCTCGGCTGGACTCACACGGTGAACCGGCATGATGGCTGGGATACTTACGAACTGACGCTGGCAGATGGTGGCTACCGCTTAGACGGTAAAATTCAAGCCTTTGAAACAGAACAACAAATCGTTGAAGTCAAGCAGGATGGCGGTTCTCGGCGCTCGGAACCCTTGACGGTGCGAAGTTCTATTTACGGGCCGGTTGTTGCCCAGAAAGAGGGTAAGGCTGTGGCGCTGCGCGTTGTTGGCCTCGATCGACCCTTAGCACTCGAGCAGTGGTGGAATATGGCGCGATCGCACAATTTAACTCAATTTGAGGCGGCGATCGCACCTTTGCAGATTCCCATGTTCACGGTGCTGTACGCAGATCGAGACGGACACATTATGCACCTGTTCAACGGTCAAGTTCCAAAACGGTCTGGCGGAGACTTTAAATACTGGCAGGGCACGATCCCTGGCGACACGTCGAGTACGCTGTGGACGAAAATTCATCCCTATCAAGATTTGCCGCGCGCGATCGATCCCCCTAGCGGCTGGTTGCAAAATGCGAACGATCCGCCTTGGACAACCACATTTCCGCAGGCGATCGATCCCGATGATTACCCACCCTATATGTCGTCTCGCGGCCCGATGTCTTTTCGAGCTCAGCGTTCTGCCAGGATGCTGATGGCAGATCAAAAAATCTCGTTTGAAGAAATGATTGAGTACAAACACTCAACACGCATGGAATTAGCCGATCGCTTGCTTGACGATCTGATCGCGGCTACCCAGCAGCAGGAAAATAAATTAGCCCGCCGTGCCGCTGACGTGCTGGCTGTCTGGGATCGCAAGGCGGACGCGGATAGTCGCGGCGCGGTACTTTTTGCTGCTTGGGTTCAAGAGATGGGTTCCCCTATCTCGTTTGCTACTCCTTGGAATGAAGACTTGCCAATGACTACGCCCGACGGTTTGGCAGATCCCGCTGCTGCTGCGGGGGCCCTTGCTGCTGCTGCCACCAAGGTAGAAGCTGCTTATGGAGCCCTGGACGTGCCTTGGGGAGATGTTTTCCGGTTGCGCTACGGCGCTGCGGATTTGCCCGCAAGTGGAGGGCCTAACAACTTGGGTATTTTTCGGGAACTCAGTTTTGCTCCCACCCAAGATAATCGGTTTCGAGCTGTTGAAGGCGATAGTTACGTGGCGGCGGTCGAGTTTTCCAATCCAGTACGGGCAATGGTACTCACCAGCTACGGCAACTCGACGATGCTTGGTTCACCGCAAGGTGGCGATCAGTTGCAGCTATTGGCGAGTCAACGTTTGCGACCGGTTTGGCGATCGCGCACAGAAATTGAATCTCACTTAGCAAAACGCGAGGTGTTTTCTGGGCCGGATCGAGCCGTTCAAAGTATCAATAATGCACCGTGAGGTACTTATGAAATTGCGCCCGATCGCATTAGTTTTGCACCGCTATGTAGGTGCGATGGTGGGAATCCTGCTGGCGATCGTCAGCTTAACTGGCAGTTCATTGGTTTTCTGGAAAGAGATCGACGTTTTCCTCAATCCCCAGATGTTCCGAGTTATCCCGCAGGGCGATCGGGTATCTGTACAGTTTGCGATCGATACAATCCGCTCAGCTTATCCCCATTGGCAGCTTAATTTCCTCGAGCTACCTCGCGCGTTAGATAGTGTCTATACAGCGAGAATGCTGTTAAACAGCGGCGACTTTGCCTACGTCTATCTCAACCCTTACACGGGAGAAGTTCTGGGTTTTCAGCAGTGGGGCCGGACTGTTATGAGTTTCATTTATAACTTCCATGTCAGCCTTCTGGGAGGCAAATTTGGCGAAACACTTGTTGGTATCTGCGGACTGCTGTTGCTGCTGCTGAGTGTAACTGGAATCATTTTGTGGCCTGGTTGGAAAAAGCTGGTAGCCGGCTTCGCAATCCGGTGGCGTTCTGCGCCTCAGCTAATCAACTACGATCTTCACAAAGTCGGGGGGATTTTATCTTGTGTCTTTCTGATTGCGATCGCCTCCACCGGCACAGCCATGATTTTTCACACCCAGTTTAAGGGCGTGATTTACTCGCTCGCCGGCACGCCAAAAACCCCCGAGTTAACATCAACTATGCTGGCAAATTTGCCACCAGTTACAGCAGATATTATTTTAAAAAAAGCGGACTTGGCGTTACCCGGAAAAACCATTTACATTACCTTTCCCAGCAAACCGCAGGGGACATTCGCAGTGCGTAAAAAACTGGTCGGAGAGATCCATCCGAACGGTAGCAGCAACGTCTATCTCGATCGGTACAGCGGAGAAGTTTTGCGGGTAGAAAATGGTTTTACAGCCCCTGTGGCCTCCCAGATTATAAATTTGTTGTTCCCGGTACATATCGGTGCTTTCGGCGGGTTGACAACACGCATCCTCTACGTTTTCATCGGGTTGACGCCGACATTGCTATCAATCACTGGTCTCGTGCTCTGGCGCAGGCGACAGTGGAGATTAGCTCAGCGGCGCGAAGCAAGCCGACAAATTACCGCGATCGTAGCTGAACCTCAAAAATTTTCTCCGATCGCAGAATGGCCTTGGTTTTGAGAAGAGTTTCTGAGGATTAAAGTGAAAAGTATAATTTTCACATGACTTAAGCTGTTGCGGCATTTAAATTGTCTGTCAAAAAAAATCAAAGTCTTGTGGGGTGGGCGTCCCGCCCGCCCTGAACAGACAATTTAAATGCGCGACAGCTTACGCAAAGAAACCGGGTTTCTTAGAAAAATTGTTAGTGTCTCAACTAAAAATCTACGAAAAACCAGAGTTTCTAGCCTAGACCTGCGTAAGTCATATTTCAGTTCGCAGTTACTATTTTTATACCGAATAAATAGTAGCTCTGTGAAACAAAGTGAAACCAAACATCAGAACTGTAACAGTTTTTTCATTAATTACCAATTACCAAGCACAAAATTTATTTGGCTCAATATAAGGATCGCGAATTAAATAATTTACACTCTTGAAAGTGGGGTGGGCGTCCCGCCCGCCCTTTCTGGACGGGCGGGACGCCCATCCCACAAGAACATCACGCATTGTAAGTTATTTAATTCTCATTCCTAACTAAAAAATAATGTTCCAAAAATTTCGTTCAAATAGCCTCCGAACTTTCCTGCTGATCTGGAGCGGTCAAACAGTTTCTCTAATTGGCTCTAGCATGACCGGCTTCGCTTTCACTATTTGGGTATGGGAACTCACGGGTCAGGCAACAGCATTAGCCTTATTTGGTTTCTTTGCACAAATGCCACAATTATTGACTGCTCCCTTTATGGGGGTAATTGTAGATCGCTGGAATCGTAAATTATTGATGGCAGTTGGTGACACGGTGGCTGGTCTATTAACTATTACTATCTTACTGCTTTATCTAGGGAGCAATCTGCAAGTATGGCATTTATATCTGGCTGTAGCTGTCAACGGTATTTTTCAGCAACTCCAAGAGCTTGCCTACAAAGCATCGATATCAATGATAGTGCCAGAGTCGCAGTACAGTCGCGCTAGTAGTATGGGATCTCTAGCAATTTATAGTTCTAAGATTGTTGCACCGGCGCTGGCTGGTACTCTCTACTATGTAATGGGTTTGAGAGGGATTTTGATTGTTGATATCGCTACTTTTGCGATCGCGATCGGCACGTTACTGCTCGCACACATTCCGCAACCCACCCTCACAGAAACGCCCCCTTTTAGTTTCAAAAATATCCAACAGGAAATCGGTTTTGGCTTCCGCTACATTGCCGCGCACCCAAGTCTGCTGGCGCTGTTAGTATTAACATCGCTGTTCTGGCTAGTTCACGATTTGAGCGCTACACTGCGATCGCCGATGATTTTGGCACGTACTGGCAACGATGCCAGAATATTGGGTCTGGCCGTCTCGGCTGCCGGCTTGGGCGGTATTGTTGGGGCGTTAGCTGTGAGTGCTTGGGGCGGCCCTAAGCGCCGGATACACGGCTTTTTGCTCGGTATGGCAGGTGCGGGCTTGAGCAAAACTGTGTTTGGCTTAGGAGTAACGCCGTTGGTTTGGACTTTGGCTCAGTTTTGTTCGTCTCTCAATTTCCCGCTGCTAGGCAGTTCTGCTGACGTTATCTGGCTTGTTAAGGTTAAACCGGAGGTGCAAGGGCGGGTTTTTGCCACTCGTTCTGTAAGCTTACTGGTTGCTTCAACTTTTGGTTACTTAATCGCAGGCCCGTTGGTCGATCGTGTTTTTGAGCCGGCGATGATGCCAAAAGGCAGTCTTGCACCTGTTTTTGGCTGGCTGTTCGGGACTGGGACTGGGGCCGGTATCGCGCTGCTTTACGCTAGCTGCGGACTCTGTATGTTCATACTTGGCTTAGGCGGGTATGCCTTCCGGGTGTTGCGCGATGTTGAGGATATTGGGAGCGATCTCATATCGAAGTTCGATTGATTAATCATCTCGGTCTTCTGTATTTAACTAGGGCTTGCTGAATAAGTAAAGGAAGCTCAAAAATAGCTCGATCGCTAATTCCAGCAAGCCGATAATTTAAGTTTTTCTGGTCGTTCTGATGCCCGAATCTAATTTTTTATTGTCGCCGCATTGGAGCAAGTTGTTATTGATGCAAATTGACAAAAAAAACCACAATAACCTTCTCAATTCTGGGATAAGGTTTATGATTAAAAAAGCGATTCCTTCTTCGGTTGGGGAAGTATTATCAAGTTTTGCCATCACTCTATCGAGACCAAATCTTCCCTTCGCTTACCCGAATTTTCCTTCGATTGTCTCGCTTTTAGGATTCCTATATCAATCGACTAACATATCTGCTTTGGTAAACTATGTATTCGCGATCGTCGCATCGGGGGTTTTTTGATTGTTGCCTTTGTCGCTAGCCGAATCAGATTGGAAGAACTGCTGGATAAATATCCTGGAATTGAATCAGAAGACATTTCTGCTTGTTGCTTGTGAAAGACATTGGAATGACAGTTGTCAATGTGAATGGGGCTTAAAAATCGGGTTCCGCAGCTAAAAGCTCGATCGACAAATCCATCTGTTCCTTCCCCCGCGCCAAAAAGCTTTCGCACTCCTGCAAGCACTCGACAGCAACCGCAAACTGCTCGAAAACCTCCTCAAGAGGCAACTCTCCCGATTCCACCCGATCGATAATCGCTTCAATTCGATCGACCGTTTCCTCATAATTCCAGTCAGACTGGCGCAACTGCGAATCAATCATAACTTTTCTTCTGCATTTAATACTTCTACAATCTTAACTTTCAGCACGCCCCGACTCAACCTCACCGTCAATTCTTCTCCCAATTCCAAACCGTCGCTTTTGCGGACGATCGTACCGTCACTTTGGATTACCGCCGCATAACCCCTTTGCAATACCGCAGCCGGATTTAGGGCGGATAACTTTTCTTGCAATACCTCCAGTTTACCAGTTGCTTGCCGCAAAGTTCGGGATGTCGCAGGCAAACGTTTTAATCGATTTTGTAACAGTTGCAAATGCTCTGCTTCTGTCTGAAATCTTGCCCGCACAGCGTTTGCTAAATCGATCGTTCTTTGCTTGTGATCGAAGTAAATATCTGCTAAAACTGGTACAGCTTGAGCCGCCGCCGCAGTCGGAGTGTGGGCTCGTTTATCTGCTACTAAATCGGCGAGAGATTCGTCTCTTTCGTGCCCGATACCGGTGATAATTGGAATCGCACAATTCGCGATCGCCCTGACAACTCTCTCATCATTAAAACAAGCCAAATCTTCCGCAGAACCCCCGCCGCGGGCTAACACGATCGCATCGGCCCTACCGTCCAATTCTACCCGGGCGATCGCCCTAGCAATGGCAGCAGCAGCCAATTCTCCCTGTACCAAAGTCGGCGACAGCAACACCCGCAAACCCGGATATCTTTGCGCTAGAGTGCGCTGAATGTCTCCCCAAGCAGCGCCGGTATCGGATGTCACCACGGCGACAATTTGCGGGTGTGCGGGAATCGGGCGCTTTCGGGCGGGATCGAAGAAACCCTCAGCATCCAAGCGCGATCGCAATTGCTGCAACCGCAAAGCCTGCAACCCTTCCCCAGCGGGCAGCGATTGCACAACAGTCAACTGGTACTCGCCGCGATTTTTGTAAACCCGGATGCTTCCCAAAACCAGCAACTGTTCGCCTTTTGCCGGGATTTGCACCAATTTTTGCCGCTGAGAATTCCACACCACGCAGCGAATAGCAGCGCTTTTGTCGGTGTCGCACAGGGTGAAAAAGCAGCCGCTGGGGTGGTGCGAAACGTTCGACACCTCGCCTGTCAGCCAAAGTGATTGCAGGTTGCGATCGCCCTCCAACAAGTCTTGCAGGTATGATGTTAGTCCGGCAACAGAGAACGCTGTATCGGGAAAAATTGAAGTCATCCAATTTTAGATTTTAGATTTTAGATTTTCGATTTAGGCTACTATCAATGCTTCTGACAGTGTGTGATTGCCCAGCGTAAAATAAGGGTTTCTGGGCGATTGCAGAATCGACTTGCTAACGGAAAATCAAGGGTTTCAGAATACCATCTCAACATAGTCCGGACTATTGTAGTATATGTAAGGTAATTTATTTGTAGGCTGAGCGGGCGATCGTAAATTTAACTGCAAACAAACTAATGATATCAGATACAATGACTTCGATGAATGTGCTGCGCCAAGAGGCTGCGGCGATCGGCATTACGGAGGAAGAAGCCAGAAAATATGGTGACCTCCGACATAAAAGAACTTGGTCTTTGGCGATCGAACATCACCTCTCAATGCAAGATTTTGCCGATCGCATAGAACCATCCTTCACAACTTCCGAACCGGAGTCGTCCAGCGCACTCAACCACTCTCTGACTGAGGAGTCGAAAGACAATGGTATTCAGCTAACGGCGAACCTAGGCGAATCTAGAGTAACCAGGGAGAACCAAACCGCATCTCTTGCTTCGTTTCCACAACCAACAGAAGAAATCGGGCGATCGCACAACAAATCCATCCTGCGCCTCAAGCAGGCTAGAAGTTTTGAACAAGTAGTTCAAAATCACATTAAAGCATTACAAACTGCATCTAATGCTCGCACAAATGAAGCACATTCATCGCTAGGCAATTGGGTTTGTCCTGAGTGCGGCCCGCAAGGTGAAATTAGCTGTCACCTGTGTGAGGGGACTGGCAATATCAGCGACCTTGCAGCTATTGGCTGGACGCTAGCTTATATGGAAATGTTGGGCTGTTCTGCTCGCGAAATTGAACCGGTACGGAAATTTTCGCCTGCGTCCAGCACTCTAGAATTGAATTTAAAAGTTTGTATCGCTATCAAACAAAGTACCGAGGTTTTAGCCCGAACAGAAAAATGGGTAATTAGTCATTAGTCATTAGTTATTAGTCATTAGTTATTAACTCTTAGTTACCGGAAAGCTCAACCAAATTAAGTATTGATTCTAGCTTTTTAAAAGCAACTTCCAAATCATCGTTGACAACTTGGAAATCGAATTCCCCCGCAGCTTCAATTTCCTCTTTAGCCCGCAGCAACCGACGGGCGATCGCACTTTCGGAATCTTGACCTCGACTCCGCAAGCGCCGTTCCAACTCATCCCAAGAAGGAGGTAAAATAAAAATTCGCAGCGCCTCTGGAAAATTATTCCTAATTTGCCTCGCGCCTTCGAGCTCAATTTCTAGGATTACCGATTTTCCCTCACCGATTCCTTGTTTGAGACCAAAATAAGGAGTACCGTAAAAATTACCGGCAAACTGAGCCCATTCTGCCAAATCTCCAGCCTCAACCATTTGTTCAAAGCGGCTGCGGCTGACAAAATAGTAATGCTTTCCCTCAATTTCTCCCTCACGGGGCGAGCGAGTTGTCACCGATACCGAAAGATACAATTCGGGATGGCGATTGAGGAGCGATCGTACTAGGGTGCCTTTCCCCACACCGCTAGGCCCAGTCAGAACAATTAATTTACCAGATTTCATTTTTAGAATAGAAACGTGTAACAATTTAAGTTTCCGCTTACTTTAGACTGTAAACGCTTAAATTGCAACTGACAAACCTCAATCATCCCGACCTTGACTGTCTTTGCCGATCGCAAAACGATTAGCAACCGTTTCCGGCTGAATCGCCGAGAGGATGACGTGACTCGAATCTGTAATAATTACTGCTCTCGTGCGGCGGCCGTAAGTAGCGTCAACCAGTTGTCCCCGTTCCCGCGCATCAGTAATAATCCGCTTAATTGGCGCTGACTCGGGACTGACAATGGCAATCACTCGGTTAGCAGACACAATGTTACCAAAACCGATATTAATTAATTGAATATCCATGAAAATCTTAATCTATGGGTTAACGACTAACTATCAATCCTTACTTTTTATCATATATACAAATATTTTTTCTGGCAATCCTAAAATTAATCCCAACTAATTTTTTTAGTTTCTACCTAAATTTTTTACCCTTTCGACGCCAAGTACCCCGTTCTTTATCAAAATTTTAAAAAAAACTTGCTGTTGCCGCTCTATATTAAAGATTCGGTAAAAGCCTAGATTTTTTGTTGCCAATAAAAGCATTAGCTGTATCGAGAAAACAGCCAGTAAATGTTGAGAAATATAAAGTTAATTTCAGGTAGAGGGAACGTTAAGGAGCGCGAATTAAATAATTTACACTCTTGAAAGTGGGGTGGGCGTCCCGCCCGCCCTTTCTGGACGGGCGGGACGCCCATCCCACAAGAACATCACGCATTGTAAGTTATTTAATTCTCATTCCTAAGTATAATCAATCAGTGATAAATGACAGCAAATATTCGCAAATTGCAGTCTATACTAACAGTATTGACACTGATGCTGCCTTGATGAGCCTTCAACCTAAACTAAAAGCTGCTGGCGATCGCACTTTCGACCCGATTTTCCACAAAAATAGGACTAAGTTTCCGGTAGCATCGGAATGATACCGAAGACACAGCACTGCCGTGTCCCTAACCCCATTAATTGTAGGGACACGGCACTGCCGTGTCCTGACTGTGAGTAACATCAATTCCGATGCTAGCGGAGTTGATATTACCCCTATTTGTGACAGTTTACCTTAGTCCTAAAAAAGATAGAGGATGATGTGGCAAACTACGGATATTTCTTGCATCATGTTCTATAATAAAATTGGTTGGTAGTGAGGCACGCAAGTCCTATTAATACCATAAAAAAAGTGGGGATTTAATTATCAATTTTATAACAATAAAAGTTACGCAGAAAGTTTGATTACACGTAAATTATAGCGGATTTTAGGTTTATGAAATGTAGGAACACGGTAATGCGGTGTCCCTACGGGTATCGAACGCTCTGTGGTGTAATTCATCAGCCTGGGATCTGCTGGATAGCGGTAAGACTTCATGCACACCGCACCCTACACATACACGATCTGCGTAAATCCTGTGCAACAAAAAATCGGGATTAATGCAGATAAATTCACCCGCCTTAATCCCGAGTTATTCCACACTTAAATTAAGCCGCAACTAAACCGCTGTGTCTCAACAAAGCTTTAGTGCTCGGTTCGCGTCCCCGGAAAGTTTTAAACACTTCCATCGGGTGCAAACTGCCGCCCAATCCTAACACTGTATCTCGGAAGCGCTTACCTGTAGATGCGATCGCACTTTCATCTTCCAAACCCGCTTCCTCAAAAGCCGCAAAAGCATCAGCGCTGAGCACTTCCGCCCATTTATAACTGTAATACCCCGCCGCATAGCCGCCCGCAAAAATGTGTCCGAAAGCGCACAAAAATGCGTCTTCTTCCAGAGGAGGCAAAACAGTCGTAGTTTTAGCAATGCGGTTGCGGACATCGGCCACAGTTTCGCTGCCGCCCGAGCGATAGCGGTGGTGCAATTCGATGTCAACGCTGCTAAAATGTACTTGCCTGAGCATGACGGTGCCGCTCATGTAGTGGCGCGCTGCTAGCAGTTTTTGGTAATAGTGTTCCGGCAAAGTTTCCCCGGTTTCGTAATGCTTTGCCATCCCGAACAAAGTCGCGCGATCGTAACACCAATTTTCCATAAATTGACTGGGCAATTCCACCGCATCCCACTCAACATTATTGATGCCCGAAGCCCCCGGATAGTCTACCGTTGTCAGCATATGCTGCAAACCGTGACCGAATTCGTGAAACAAAGTTTCGACTTCCCCAAAAGTCATTAAACTCGGTTTGCCGTCCACAGGAGGACTTTGGTTGCACACCAAATAAGCCACCGGCAACCGCGTGGTTGTCTTGGACCCTTCCACAAATTTAGCGCGCACCACGCACTCGTCCATCCAAGCACCGCCGCGCTTTTCCTCGGGGCGGCTGTAGGGGTCTAAATAGAAATTGGCGATCGCATTTCCTGCTTCATCATCTATTTGGAAATAGCGCACATCTTTGTGCCAGACAGGAGTTTGACCGTCTGCCGCAGTTACTGTCACGCAGAACAGGCGTTTTACTAATCCAAATAACCCCTCTAATACCTGTGGCAAAGCAAAATAAGGTCGCAATTCTTCGGCACTAAAAGCAAACTTTTCTTCCCTGCGCCGTTCCGACCAAAAACCTACATCCCAGTGCTTCAAATCTCCAGCTTCCGGCGCGCCTTTTTCGGCAGCAAAAGCTTTCAAATCTTCTAAATCTTTAATAGCAGCACTGTAACTAGCTAAGCGCAATTCTTCTAACAAAGCTTCCACTGCTGTAACGTCTGGAGCCATTTTGCTCGCCAAGCTCAATTCGGCATAACTGCTAAACCCGAGCAAAGCAGCTTTTTCCTGGCGCAAAGCTAAAATGCGATCCGTCAACGGCCAGTTATTCAATTCTCCGCTACTTGCTCTGCCGATAAAAGCTTTGTACAACTTTTCGCGCAAGTCGCGGCGGGTGCTGTGCTGCATGAAAGGGCCGTAACTGGGAAAGTCTAAAGTGATCCGCCAAGGGCCGTTTTCGGCATCCGCATTTTCTTCGCCTGCGCTGCGAGCGGCTTGAGCTGCTAAACTCAACAAACTCGGCGGCAAACCGTCAACTTCGTCTTTGTTTGTGAGGGTGATGCTGAATGCTTTGGTAGCGTCGAGGACGTGATTGGAAAATTGGGTAGTAATTTCCGCCAATTCTAATTGAATGGCATTAAAACGCTCTTTTTGCTCGCCTTCTAAACCGACGCCGGAGAGTTGGGCGTCTCGGAGAGCGGCTTCGACAATTCGCTGTTGAGCTGACTCTAAGCTGTCCCAATTTTCGCTTGCCCGCAGCGCTTTAAAAGCTTCGTAAAGCGGTTTGCTTTGACTGAGCTTGCTCCAAAATTTTACTACTTCCGGCTGCACTGTTTCGTGAGCCGATCGCAGTTCCGGGCTATTTTTCACGCCCATCAAATGTCCGACAATGCTCCAGCTCCAATTTAAACGCTCTCCGAGTCGCTGCAAGGGTTCTACTAAGCCGCTCCAAGTCGGCTCTACAGACGATTCTAAGGCAGCTAGCGAGGCTTCTAGTTCGGTCAGCAGTTGGGTGATGGCGGGGACTACCTGTTGTGGTTCGATCGCGTCAAATGGAGGCAGTCCTTGACCGATTAGTAACGGGTTATCAGCAATAGTTACGGTTGCAGTCATTTAATTTTCTTGTAACAGGTTGAAAACAGGTGAACTAGATAGATTAGCTTTTCATTTTGTAACACAGTTGTCGACAAATTTGGACTGGATGGGGCGAGAGTCGGAGAGTGTCTGAGTGGAAAAATCTTCCTTCTGACTGATGACTAATGACTAACGACTAATGACTACTCTCTTGTATGTGCTGCAACTCCTTGACAACCGAGATTAAGCGCTTGAGGTGAGGTTTGACAACTTCTTGCTGCTCGTGTTCCAAACGGTGGATTTGAGCTTGGACAATTGACAAATCCGGAGTCGATTGGTGCGCGGGAACTTGCAGTTGGCTTTGCAAATTGGCCATGACTTTCTGGATTTCCAAAAATCGAGTATTTACTGCTTCCCAGTCGTCTCGGGTGATAGAAGTTTCTACCAAGCCTTGCGTCGCACTTTGCAGTTGCTCTATAGCCTGTTCCACAGCTTGGAGATGCGCCGATTGGTCAACCGATAAATCTTGCAGTTGTGCGCTCACCTGGTGGCGGACATCGAGGACAGCAGACGCTACGATTTCTTGCAAAGAAGCTACCGACTCTCCCAAACTCAGCAACTGCCGCTGGATGTCTATCGACTCCTCAAAGCCTTCTGCCCTAGGCATTGCAGCCATTTGCTGGCGCAGCGCTGCAATATCTGCAGACAACTGCTTGCGCAATTTAACAATTACCGTCACCGCCGTTTTTTCGACTTTATTGACAGACTTTTGGACTTGGGCCATTTCCGAATTTTGATGCACCCGCACTTGCTGCTCGAACCGATACCTGTTAGCAACATTCAGCGACAAAGCCAAAGTTAGGGGAGCTACCCCGTAAAAAGCTTGACCCGACACAGCCACCGCCAGGGAACCCACACCAGAGGCAGCCAGAGAGGCGTATTCTGCCAGCTCCAGCCAGTGCCTTTGAGGAAAACTTGGTCTCAAATGGTTGTTTGCAACAGAGGGTTTTGGCTTCCGCACGGCTCTTTGAGTCATAGTATTTTCTCGTTGTTGGTAAGGTTGCGAGACTGGGTGGAGCATTGATTTCTATCCTTTTTTCAGTTATATGTTTTAGATTATTTCCTGAAACTCTTCTATTTTTACCTTTGTCAGCAAGCTAAGGATGACTGACATATTATTATGTATTTGGGAGCTGACGGCGATCGCGCCCAATTCCGGCTGTTAAAAGGTTCGCCCCAGCGCGCCCTCTATTTTACAGGAGTTACGGTCATCGGGTTCGGGCGATCGACTTCGGGCAGCCCAGGCTAACCGAACAATGCCTGAGACTATTTTAGATTTTAGATTTTAGATTAAAAGTTAAAAAAATGCGACCTACTGAGGGCGATCGGGGTTTGGAGCTTGTCTGGAGTTGCCTTTTTGTGCGCGCATTGGTATAATTTACTGTTTCTCAATTGCCCGGAGCAAATTTACTGCAAAAATTGACCGATGAACTCAGAAAAACCCGGAATTGGCGATCGGCTCAAGTCTATTTTCAGTATCTCGATCTTTATCATTCTCGTACTAGGAGTAGGCTTTTTAAGCGTGAATTTTATTTCAGCTCTCTATGCCAAATTTTCTTAAAATTAGGACTGAGCACGGCCACCCAGAAACCGTTTTTTTTGCGATAATATTTCGTCGCAGCCACAGATTCGCTAAAAAACCCGGTTTCTGAGATGCGGAGTGCGTAATAGCAAGTCGGACAAGACAATGCCGTTGCCCTACTTCAAAATAGGCGATCGCAATGGCTGGGAACCCCGCCAGCGAGAAGGACACGGCAATGCCGTTTCCCTACCCGATTAATTGTAGGGAAACGGCACTGCCGTGTCCTGACCGTGGGTAATTTATCATAATTTCAACTGTAAAGATTGTGGTCTGGGTCTAGCCAGACAATATAAAAAACATTTTCACTAAAAAATCCATGCACCCTACCGTATTCATTAGCAGATATTTGAAACTGGTAGGGGATATTGATTAGGATATCTTCATTGAGAATACCAAAGCCATTAGGTTCAGTAGTATTTTTCCAAACTATGCCATGACAGCGCAGACTTTTACTCTGATTATTGATAATTTCTTGAGCGTTCAATTGTGACAAATCGCGCAGCCGTCTCAATAGAGATGCTAGATACTTAGCATCTCTACCGCCTAGTGAAAACTTATCTTTATCATCCTGATAATACCTGAAAGAAAAACTAACTCCTTCCGGTATTTTTACATCTAGACGATTGATGCTCGATAAAGATTGCTGGCGGCGTATATCTGCTTTCTTAATTTTCTTCGATGACACGGCTTTGGTAAAAGTCTCTCATTGATTCCTTGGTAATAATAGCATGAGAAGGTTCATCTTTTGGCAAATCACCTCTAGCATTAATCCAAGGGTCTTCGCGGCGCACCATCAATTCTAACTCATAGGCATCGCAAAAGAAATATTCGTCGGATAACTCGTCTAAAAACTCTTGTACTTCTTCGGGAAACTCTGGTTTTTTGACTTCTTTCAGAATTGGCTTCCAGTCAAATTGTTCTTTGTATTCATAAAATAAAGCCGGGATAGTCGGCCCGTGCACCCAAGCTTCAAAATCTTCATCAAAAAGCGGTGTATCTTCAAAGGCTAAATACCATGCTTGGGCGTAGTACAATAGTTTTTGTAGCTTGTGGTTGCTGAGATAGGAACCTACATCATTCGCGAACCAGATGTAGTAATCAGCGAGTTGGGAGGCTGTTGTGACTGTAGTTATTGTGGTCATATAACTCGACTAAATAAGTTTTGTATTCTATGATAGCACAGTCTTAGGTTTTATAATTTTTGGGGTAATGCTCAATAGGCTATGATATGTTTATTTGCAGTTCAGTTTTTCTCAGGTAAGGTTAAAGTTGATTTTTGATGAAGGTAGGCAATTAGAGATTGTGCAGGCAATTGAGCGGGTGAGAGACGGAATTTTCTGGAAACCTGGAAAAGCAATGTCTCATTTACTCAAAAGGATTAATTTAGGTCATTTAGGGCCGGATGCGACCCTTGAAGAATATAATGGAGTTATCAGTTTAATTGTCAGGGATGCTGATGCTAAAGTTTATGTGTATGTCTACGGAGAAACGTTTTATCCGACAGTTACCAGCAGTGTAAACAACACAATATGGCTGGTAATGATGGGCTTGGATGGACTTTTAGAAACGGCTTTTCCTCCAAAGGAACCGGAAAGCTACCTGGCTAATTCAATGTTTATTTATGTAGGTTTAGTTAAGGATTTGTTATGAATACTTTGGTAAAAAACTATTGTGTAATGGTTGAATTTCCTGATGTGAGTGGGGCTGAACATTTAGAAATGTTGCAACTTAGAGATGAGTTGGCAAAAGTTGAATCTCAACTGAGTGAGGAAGAGAAAGGTTTATTAGCAAATGCCGATCGACGGTTAGTTGAACAAGCAAAGGAGTTTTATGAGGAGTTGTCGAGATTTGTGGATTTAATGCAGAAGCGCAAATTTGAGGAGATTACACCTCAGCGTTGGTGGTGGTATTTGGATGTTTTGGCATTGTTGCCGAATTTGAGGAAACAAGAGTTGACAAGCGGTGTTGTTTGAAATGTTTATTCATTGTCGATGTTTGTTAAGTGCGCTCGTCGAGTTTTGATATACTGCTTCAGTACAGGTGACAAAGTGTAAAGACTTGCTTCTTTTTCTATCAAGCAGCGCCGCCATAGAGATTGCAAGGCGTTTAGCAAATCTGATGATGATATTTGTCCGTTTTGTAGCAATTTCGCGACGGTGACTGGCTGGTTTTCTGTCGCCAACAATGACATGACTTGTTTTTCGAGTTCGGAAGTGCGATCGTACTGCTGCTGTAGAACATCTTTCAAATCTTCGGGTAACAATATGGTATCATCTATTAATAACTCGGTCGCGCCGATTCCCAACTCTTGAATCAAAGTCGCCACGCTTTTTAACCATAACGGATTGCCTTGGTAGCGGTGAATGAGTGCTTCGCAATTATCAATTTCTGTTAATCCTTTATCTCTGAGGATTTCCCGTGCGGCTGCGGTGTCTAAACCAGTGAGTTGTAAGGTACGAATAGGAGTATTTTCGCTGGTGAGTTGAGGAACTTCTTTCGGTGGTTCCCAACCGACTAGCAGAAAGCAACTTTGATGGGATAATTTTTCTATCTGTTTGAATAAAGAGCGATATTCTTCGTAGTCTGGTTTATATTTTCCTGCCAATTCGCCGCTACAGAAAAGGTTGTGAACGTCATCTAAGACTACTAAACAGCGATGGTTTTGCAAATACTTAATTAGCGGTAAGCGTTTCTGGTTGGTTGGGGGTGAATCTGGGTTTTCTGACTGGGAAAAAAGCTGTGTTAGGTTAGATTGAAATTTATAGATGGTGGGGAATTCGTCTAGTGTGTACCAAACTGCGTACTCAAACTCGTCTTTGATTTGTTGTACGAGTTGTACTGCTAGGGATGTTTTGCCGATGCCGCTGATACCGGTGAGGGTGATGAGGCGGCAGTTTTGTTGTAGAATCCAGGTTGTGAGGGTTTGGAGTTCGGGGGTGCGATCGAAGAAATTACCCAACTCCGGCATTTCGCTTAAATCTTGATGTGAAGTTTTAGTTGGTTTTGTGTTAGATGTTTCCTCAGTATGTGAGTTTGATATATCTGGCGGGTGTCTACCTTCTCCATAAGAATTAACGCAACAACTTATTTGTACGCAGTCTTGTTGTAGTGCAAAATTTTTTGAAAAGAGGGAGAGTTGGAATCTCTCCACTGCCGATCTAAAATTTGATTTACTAACATCTTCTCCCAACTCTTCTGAAAGTATTTGCCATAGTTCTGAGCCTACTTTCCTCACACTACTTTCAGAACAGTCAAAGTTTTTGGCTATGTGCTTGTATGTCTCATGTTCTAGAGTTCCCCGGAGTACCGCTGCTTGTAAATCATCAAGGTGCTGACCCGTTTTCTCGAAGACTATGCGATTGGCGATTTTTAAAGCTTCTTTTAGGTTCATCGGGGCCGGGAGAGGTGACTTTTTTTTATTATAGCTCACATTTAAGAACAGTTTAATACATTTTTCCACATTTTTGTACAAAACTAGATTAAAGAGATTGAAAGGGGTGAAAAATAGCTCACAAAATTGAACCTTTTTGGGCTAGACAAATCAAAGATTTGTAAGGATGATGGGACAAGTATTAAATTAGGGGGAATTTATTATTTTAAAAAATATTAATCATGTCAAATTTAAAGCTTTTGGGCAAGAGACTTACAAATCTTTCCCTTTATCAGAAAGCCCAACAAATTGGCTTTGAGTATATCCTCAACCCCGACACTGGCGAACTACATCGTGTTGGTCTAGATAATTTTGGGGGTTCTCACAATCTCGCAGATGCAGACCTAAGCATTTTTATTGGTCTTAATAATATTGGGATTATACCAGTTGACGTTTTTCGTGATGGGAAAAGACTTCCCGTTTACGATATTGATACTGGCGAAATGATTGGAAGCTATGCCCTCAATAAATGTAGTTACTGCTTTCCAAAATAAGCTTACTTCTTTAAAAGGCATTGGGAACTTGTGCATAATCAAAAAATTCTGAGGACAGACGCATGACGTATAGGCTGTTTGAGATCCCATCTGAGAGCGGTAATCATGCAGATGTTGTCTGGGCAGATCCCAGTAGTAGCGATCGCAATGCCTATACCCATTTAGCCTATACAATCGAAACAACTGACAGCGAAAACAGCGTACTAGATCGGCGAGGTATCCGCTTCAAAAACTTACGCCACTGGAAAAAAATCAACGATAAATTTCCTGACTTACGGTTACGTCTCAAGGAAAAGCATACATACTATGCAGGTGAAAGCGTCCTCGAAAAAAATGAGCTAAAGCATCAGCATCATATTCAAACTGTTCTAAGGTTGGGTGCATTAGAGCTACTCGCAAATATCTATTCGGGGCGGATTACCGCTAGTGACAAAGATCCTTTTCCTCATCAATTAGCATTACAACAGTATGTTAAAAATCATGAGTCTCGCATTAAGCGAATTCTGATCGCCGACGAAGTAGGTTTAGGTAAAACAATTGAAGTAGGCTTAATATTAAGAGACAAGCTGATTGCACAAAAAGAGGATTTGCGTTGTCTTTATCTAACTTCTGGTGGCTTAACCGAAGATGTTAGAGATAAACTACGTAGTGTGATTAAAGATTCTGTTGATGGAAGCATTATTAGTGTTGTAGATTCTTTTAGACAATATGGCGATAGCATTAGTCAAAAAGGTATTCGGATTGCTAGTATGCACGCTGCTAGACGATATCTCAATGATAAGAAAGAGCTACCTAAAGGAGTTAAACCAAATATCATCATCATTGATGAATGTCATCACTGTGCCAGCAATGCTAACCTCATCAATGGGGAGTCATATGTAGAATCGGCAATTGAGACAACACAAGCTTATAAAACTGCATATCAGATGATCGCAGGTAAGTTCTGGAAAGACTCAGAACCGCCAGAGCTAGTTATCTTGATGAGTGCTACACCTTTTCGATCTGCCAATCAATTTACAAATTTATTGCGATTACTGGTACACCAAACTGCTTTTGAAAATGCCTATGCTAACGATATTGGCAACAAAGAACTTCGAGCAGCAATATCAAAAGATGATTCACCCGTAGCAGTCATTTGGCGGCAACAGGATGAGATTCGTAATTGGTCTGACCAAAGATTATTTCCGAAATTAATGATAGTTCGTCCCCACCGCGAAGGTGAGCCAAGTCTCGAAAAAACTGATGAAGAGTATCTGTCAACGCTAGAAAAAATCAAAAGGACAGTACAGCGTATTTATCGAGATCATAGGGGTAGTTTTGGAGGGTTTGCTACTGCACATCTTGAAACACGTTTAACCAGTAGTTCCCTTGCAGGTGCTTGTTGGCTATTTCGTTGGTGTGTCCGCCATCATCCAAAATGGCAAAATGAGCACAAGTATAAGACAGATAACTTCGCTGATACTCAAGATTTAAGGAAATTAATTCGCGAGATTTCCAAACACCTAGCGAAATTTGATACTGAGAGGGATACAGTTACAGGATACGCCAAAAAGGTTATATTTCCTTCTGACAGTAATTTTTCATTTGACTCTGCCCACTTGAAGGATGGCAATATACCTGCTATTCGTGACTTTCAGAAAAAACTACTGGAGAACGCAAAACAAAAAAATGATCGAGATGATGACGATGATACAGATTTAGAAGCAACGATAGAGGAAATATTAGAACTGACAAAATTAGCCTTAGACTTGTTGGCATCAGGTAGAAGTGTTGAAAATGCCAAGCTAAACTGGCTAACAGCTATGCTAGAAGAACATCCCGATTCTCGTTTTCTCGTTTTTACTGAGGTATTACAAACTACTGCCATTATTACCGCAACTTTTCCTAAACAAAGTCGGGCTCTTACTGGGGAGATGAGTGCTGATGATCGAAAGAATGTAGTTAAGGATTTTTACGATCGCAACAAAAATTACCGCATCCTTGTCGCAACTTCTGCGGCGGACGAAGGATTAGATTTTCAAGTAGCCAATAAAGTTGTGCATTGGGATCTCAGTCCCGATCCTGCTGTTTTAATGCAACGTAATGGCAGGGTTGCTCGATTAGGTCAAATTTCTGATGTCACTGCCTATTATCTCATTTTAGAAGGTACATTAGCCGAAAAAAGAGATACAGCCTTACTAAAGCGTCTCGAAACAGCAGGAGTTACAGATCCGCGTATGCAATTGAAAATTTTGGGACAGCTTGATAATAAGCAAGAGGGCAAAATTGCAAGTGCTATTGAAGATGACAGTGGTGATGGACAAACTGTAGACAAAATTCTACAAGTAGCAAAGGAAAGCAGTGATCTCATGGAGACAGAGCTTCGTAAGTTAAATGAACAGCTAAAACCCATTGAGGTTCTCGATCGCGATAAGCTACTTAAACGCCTCAAAACTTGGCATAATTTGGAAGTTACTCAATACGATACTTACAAGCATAAATTAGTTTTTGAATCGAAAGAATGGCAACGTCCTGTTTTTGGAGAAGAGAAAACAGAGATGGAGTCAGCAGTTTCTGAAGTTCTCGTAATCAAGCAGAAAAACAAAAAAGATAGAAAATTTAACTTTGACCCAGAATTTGCTCTTTTTAGCCAAGAAAAAACTCCCGATCGATTAGCAGGGTTGCTGCCTTGGAACCAGAAAAAAAGTGAGGGAGATACAAAACAACAACATCAACCTTTTTTTGACATTGATCCAATTGGAGCCTTAACCCAGTCTCTTGCTAGACAAAGACAAGCGGATTTTATGGCGGTTTCTGCACAAAAGTTGTGCGAACATTTTCCAGATATTAAAGGCTGCTCTTACTTGCTGTTTGCAACCCATCCATTACGAGAATTGGAGAAAAACAAATCATCAGACTCAGCTAAATACTTGACATACTACACTTTTACAACTGATTTTAGTCAGCCAGTCAATTCCAATGGTGCTTCTGCTATTGAAGTACATGACATGATTACTTTCTTGGAGGCGCAAATTGTTCAAGGTGTAGTCTCTCTATCATCCGAAGTAATCGAGCTGGCAAAATCAGCAGGGCGGGATATCTCTCAATGGGTTCAAGATTCTTTCAGCATGGGTGGTGATGATTTCTTAGATGAAGAGTCAAGTTATTTCGTGCCGATTCCTGTTGCTTTGGTAGCTATTGTTGATCCGATCGCAGAAGTTAAAGAAAATAACATCGCATAACATCGCCCTTTCTTTTTTCTGATGAGAGTTCGCCTAAAATGAAAGATCGATCGCCCCTCACACCAAATACCAAACACTACGATGATTGTACGAAGTGCGATCGCCGTTACAATCAAAGTATCAATCCTCGTGAGATGCCGCGATGACCATCAAAGAACTCCTCATCCAAGAAATCGATAGCACCCCTGACGAACTACTTGCGGATCTTCTCAGTTTGGTGCGATCGCTCAAATCCACTCCAAACCCCCAACTTAATACCTACGAACAACAGAAGGAGCGTATCGACTACCTCGAAGCTATCATCGGCATTCGCAAAGGACTCGAAAGCTTCGATCGAGGTGAAGGAATCCCAGTCGATCGAGCCATGACAGCGCTACAGCAGCAGTTCAACATTCCTCAGAGTCTATGAGTTCCTAGAAGTCAGTCACATTGACATTTTTGATTTTCGCCATTTTGCCCTAAATAGTAAAATAGAGCAGTAACCTAGGCAATTGCCAACCTCCCTCTTCTGCTTGAGAGTAGAATATATCTATGAAGTTTCAGTGGGACTCAAGCAAAGCGAGTAGTAATGCCAAAAAGCATGGTGTGTCTTTTGAAGAAGCTGTCACTGTCTTCGGAGATCCACTGGCTATTACAATTTCTGACCCTAACCACTCTGTAGGTGAGTTCCGTCTTTTAACGATCGGTCAGTCAAATTTACAGCGCCTTTTTGTTGTGTCCCATACAGAACGAGAAGGTGAAGTGCGTTTAATCAGCGCCCGTTTAGCCACCCGACAAGAGAGAAAAAGCTATGAGTCAGGAACCTGAAGTAACAATTAATGACGAGATGAGACCTGAATACGATTTTTCAGGTGGTGTCCGTGGCAAATACTATGAAGCCTATATGAAATCAAGTAATGTTGTGATTCTCGATCCAGATGTAGCAGAAATATTTCGAGACTCAGCTTCTGTCAATGAAGCGTTGCGATTGCTGGCAAAAATTGCCAAGTCTGTCACTGTCTAGGTAGCGCACACAGCACAACAAATCAGATCGGAAAGTTTCCAGGTTATCTGTGCTTGCATAGGTGGAAAGCAAGGGGTGGCGCGATCGCCCCTGACACCAAATACCAAACACTGCGATGATTCTACCAAGAGCGATCGCCCTTTCTATCAATTCCTGAAAACTTGCACTTTTTCCTCCATATCCACTCCCCCTTCGTCTAAAATGTCAGCCGAAGCATGACGATCGATAAACTCACATAACAGCTCAAAAAACTTATCTAGTGCTTTGCTTTCATCCTCAGAATAAAACAGAATGACGCTAGCCCAAGATTGGCTAGTCTGCACATTGAATCTTTTTCGTATCCACTCAGGAAACTGCATAAAATCGCTATCTTGTTTCGTTGGCTGTTCTCCCAACTCATATTTAGCGACGCTGTAACCCGATAAAAAAGCCTGAAGACAAATAATTGAATGTCGTCCCAAGTACATTGAAGGAGCTTTTTTGATTTTCTCAATCAGGGTATATAAATCGTGCATTTTTTACCTCAATATTTTTCAAATAACTGCAAGTTTTCCACTCAAAATTCCTCTTCTATAATCTTAAAACTTCCCATACCCAGTTCCAGAGTAGGAGATGTTAAATTTTGCAGCCATTCCTGCCGAGTCACACCACTACAATCTATATTATCAAAAACAATTTCCTGTTCATCGATGGTAATTGATATCCCTTGATGATAGCCATTAGTAGCAATTTGCTGCTGTCGTCGTAAATCATAAATCACTGACCAAGGTAAGTCTTGCCTTTCTAAATCCAGTTTAATCTGCTTACCATGTAGGTTTCTGAACGTCAAGAATTCTTTGATAGCCTGACTACATTCAACACATTGAAAAACCCCATAACGACTGGCAATTTTAGCGATATCTTCTCTAATTTCATCTAAACAACTCCGCTCTAAACTCAAAGTGTAAAGTTTACCTCCTATATTTATGTACAAGTATATCTCAAAATCATTGCCATTGAGCGGGCCGATCGCATAGCGTGCGATCGCCCTGTTGCAAGGCTTGTCCAAGGGAGCGCGAGATCCCCTCACCTCAAATACCAAACACTGCGATGATTGTATGAGTTCGATGCTTGAATTAAAAGAAAGATCGATCGCCCTTTGTTTTTTCTGATGAGCGATCGCCTAAAATGAAAGAGCGATCGCCATAAGTCAAGAACCCCGGCACACCCTATGACAATCAAAGAACTACTTCTCCAAGCAATCGAAGCCTTGCCCAGTACAAGACTTGCCGAAGCCCTCACCTTCATGAAATCTCTCTCCACCAAACCTTCTATCACATCTGCTAAATCCTTCCTCGCTCACCTCAAGACAATCGGCACTTGGTCAGGCGACGACTTCCAAGAATGTCTAGAAGCCGTCCAAAACTCACGCGGCGAAACCGAATTTGACTACAGCCCCAATCCCTTTGAATAATGTTTCTTCTCGACACCAACCATTGTAGCTATGCCCTACTAGGCAACACTCAATTACTCGATCGCCTTGCCAACCTTGGGGATGAGTCGATCGCCACCTGCACCATCGTCAAGGGTGAACTGATTGACATGGCGGCGCGCAACAACGAGAGGTAAATCTTGCCCTAGTTCAACGCTTCCTGCTTGGGCTATACATCTACCCCATCGACGAAACCACCGCCGAAATTTACGGCAATCTTAAAGCGGCAGTTTTCGATCGCTACGCCCCAAAAGACAAAGCCCAACGCCGTAAAACCAACATAACTCAATTGGGCATCGGCGAAAATGACCTGTGGATTGCCGCCGTTGCAATCCAGCATCAACTCAGCCTAGTGACGGCAGATCGAGACTTCCAACGCATTCAAGCAGTTCAGCCATTTGAGTTGGAATCCTGGATCTTCACATCGCCAGAGTAAGGATGAAGGATCTCGCCCCACAAAAACAAAGAGCGATCGCCCTTTCTTTTTTCTGATGAGCGATCGCCTAAAATAAAAGAGCGATCGCCCTTCACACCAAATACCCAACACTGCGATGATTCTACGAAGTGCGATCGCCCTTCACACCAAATACCAAATCGATGTCTGCGGTACAATAAAAGTAAACTCATAATTAATATTTCAAAAATTAACATGATCAACCTAGAATTACCGCAGTCCCATCCCTTCACCAACCTCAAGGTGACGCTGCTGCTAGAATCACTCACATCCGGGGAAGTTGCGGCATCTGTTAGAGAGTTTCCCGACTGTCAAGTGAAAGCAGAAACACGAGAAGCGGCGATCGCACAAATTCAAGCTACCTTTTTAGAACGGCTCAAAAATATTGAAGCAATTTCATGGAACGTGCCGATTCAGGCTTCAGAACCAACCTGGATGAAATTTGCAGGTGTCTTTAAAGACGATGCCGATTTTGTGGCAATTATGGAATCAATTCGCGCCGAACGAACCTCAGATGATGACTCAGAAGTAGATCCTTCCTATTACTTGTAAAGGTGCTTTTTGTGTCTCGATATATTCTGGATACGGATTGCGTTTCACTGATTCTCTACAATCATACCCAACTTACCGCTAACGCGAAAAAGCATCAGCTTGCTGTCACGATTGTCACAGTTCAATAACTCTTCAACGGTTGGGTTGGCAGGATTAACGATCCTTCCCTGCTGCATAACCTACCGGGACTCTATTCTAAACTTTGGACAACTGTAAAATATCTCCAAACTATTGAGGTACTGGACTTTACACCGAAAGCTGATACCTGTCTCAAGAAACTGTTAAAAGATAACCCGCCCCTGCGGAAAAATCGCCTGCAAAAAGATATGCGGATTGCAGCTATTGCCTTGTCCCTCGGTGCTACCGTTATCACTCGCAATCAACGAGACTTTTGTCAAGTTCCCGGACTCTCGATCGAAGATTGGACGCTTGATTCCTAACTCCTAACTAATGACTGCTGACTAAACTAATGCAAAAACTTGCGAACTTGATATTCGCGACTTTCGGCGATCGCAATTTGCAAATCCCCCATTTGGGCATCCAACTCATCTATTGTGCTTTGTGGCACCGACTTCCACTTCTCCCTAGTTTCCCAGCGAATCAACATCACCACCTCATTTTCCACCGGATCTACCCAAATTTCTTTGCCTAAAAAACCGTCCCAACTTTTTAGTCCCGCCGTCCAAACTTCCTGATCTCGCTGAATAAACTGCTCCCACTTTTCTTGAGGTACTTTAAATTTGAGCCACTCAATTACCATCTTATTTCCTATTTGTAAATAGCTAATTAATCGTTGCCGATCGCAATTTTAACGATCAACTCAGTTCCCTGTCCCGGAAGAGAAACACAGTGCAACTTACCGCCGTGTTTTTCTACTACTAAATGCTGGGATATTGCTAGACCCAAACCAGTGCTCGTATCGGGACATTTAGTGGTAAACAAAGGGTCAAAGATGCAGCCGAGGACTTCTTCTGTCATCCCAGGGCCGTTATCGCTAATGGCGATCGCAACTTCGCTGTCCCCTATAACTTCCGTCCGAATCCGAATTTCGGGATGGAATTTTTTAGTTCCTGAGCCGCCCGAAGACAAGAAAGACCGATCTTGCATTTTACCGTACTTTTCGGGATTTCTCCCGCCTTCTTCCAAAGCGTCGATCGCATTTGTCAACAAGTGCATGAACACTTGATTTAACTGTCCCGCATAGCAGCGAACTCGCGGCAAATTACCGTATTCTTTAACTAGAGAAATCCCCGGGCGTCCCCCTTTAGCTTGCAGGCGATTTTGCAAGATCAGCAAAGTGCTATCCAAACATTCGTGGATATCTGCGGTCTTCATTTGGGCTTCGTCGGTACGCGAGAACAAGCGGAGCGATCGCACCACATCCCGAATCCTTTCCGAACCGACTTTCATTGAATTTAGCAATTTTGGCAAGTCTTTTTTGATGAATTCTAAGTCGAATTCTTCCATCCAATCTTGAATTTCCGGCACGGGATGGGGATAATACTTTTCGTAAAGATCGATCGAGCGCAGCAGTTCTTGAATGTAGCCCGTGGCGTGGCTGACATTGCCGGAAATAAAACTAACTGGATTGTTAATTTCGTGGGCTATTCCTGCTACCAACTGCCCCAGAGAGGACATTTTTTCTGTTTGAATCAGTTGAGTTTGAGTTCGCTGCAAAATTAACAGCGTCTGCTCTAATTTCGCCGCTTGCTGCCGCAGGCGTTCTTCTGATTCTTGCAAAGCCAAAAGAGACTGTTTGCTTGCTGTAATGTCTACTCCCACAAATACCGCCGCCGTACTTTTGTGATATTTTTGAGCGACGATTAAATAAGTTTTATTTTCTCCTCGGATGCTGGCTGTGACTTCTTGAGATGTCTTCTTTTCAGGGTTGGCAAAGAAATCGTATACTAAATCGTTAAATTTGGGACTTGTCTCTAAAAAACCTACTTTTTGACCGGCAAATAGTTCGGCAGGCATTTGGTAAGCGGTAGCTAAATGTCGATTTACTCCCAAGTACCGCAAATCGGAACTTACCCAAGAAACTAATCCGGGCACGGCGTCCAAAACGGCTTGAAGTTGCTCTTTTGCCTCTAAAAGCGCTGATTCTGCTGCTTGGCGAGCGGAAATGTCGCGGGCGATCGCGCAGCGGTATTCGCAGCCACCGTATTCTAAATAATTGACTTTAACTTCGACGGGAAAACTCTCGCCGTCTTGGGTTTTGTAACTGGTTTCAAAAGTGAGGTTCCTTTGCTGCTTGAGTTGCTCCCAGTGATCTGGCCAATCCGATGCTGACAACTGCGAATCGATGTCGCTCACTCTCAGGTTAAGCAGTTCCGATTCCGAGTAGCCGAAAAGATGACAAGCTGCTTTGTTAGCGTAACAAATTTGACCGTCGGAGGTAGTAAAAAAGACTGTATCAGCAACATTTTCGAGGGCAATTTGACTTAGTTGCGGTCTGGTTTCTAACTGCTTGCTTTTGACCTCGGACTGAAATTTATTATAACAATTTGTTTGAGCAAGATCCTCAGCTATCTCAAAGGCAAACAGGATCAAACCGCCGATCGCACCTTCGCTATTTTTCCAAGGCTGAAATACCCATTTTACCGACGCCCTCAAAGAGCCGCCTCCGATATTTTCTGCTAAAGATGCGGTCGATCGCCCTACCACAAACTCGCTGTATTCCAAAACACCAGCCAAACAAGCCCGAGCATTTTGCTGCCAATATTCCGGGAGATTCGGGAACAGTTCCCAATGAGACCGGCCGATCGCCTCGCCCGCGCCTAACCCGCAATCTGTTTCCCAGCGACGAGAAACCGACAGATAGCGCATTTCACAGTCTACCATTGCCACGGCGTCGGCGGAGCGCTCCACAAACCGCCGAAATCGCTCTTTACTCTCGAACACGGCTGCCTCTGCGGATTGTTGGTGGGCGATCGGGATTGCCCCGTCGGCATACCTTCCCAGTCCCTGACTTTTTTGCTGAACTGGCTTAGTTTGCACGGTTTGGGATTTCCTCCATAGCTGTTGAGTTTGAAAAATTCTGTTTGAGACCAAAAATGCTCTTCTCCTGATTTGCTCTCTCGGGCGATACCCTTAGAGGGTATCACCCATCATTGATATCATTTTTGATGGCGATGTGTCTATAGGTACTCAAGAAATTTTGCCCCAAACCGTGAGATTCAGAAGATTTCCTGGCGATTGTTCGGTATTTGAAGTCGTGCAGCCAGTGCGATCGCCCCGATTCCGGGAGACTTTAAGAGTTTGCTCAAACAAATTTGTGCGTAAATTCACTGGTAAAATCTACTCTCCCTTTCCGTAAGATTGCAGGATCTAATCTTTCAGTAGTGTTGCAAGTC
Organism: Microcoleus sp. BROC3; assembly: GCF_036702515.1. Lineage (NCBI taxonomy): Bacteria > Bacillati > Cyanobacteriota > Cyanophyceae > Oscillatoriales > Microcoleaceae > Microcoleus > Microcoleus sp. BROC3. Next base: position 34,282 of record NZ_JAUBTQ010000003.1, on the reverse strand, counting down.
ATCAAAACTACCAGTTTTTGCTGAAATTGAATGCCGTTTTCGTCCATGACGCTTTGATACAAAGTTCCGTCCAGCAAACTCAATATGTGTTCAGTTTTGTTAGTGCGTTGGGCCTCTGCGGTCGATCGATCTTGAGCCAAATTATCAGCTTCATTGATAATAATGCAAATCCGCTCTAAATAACTCGGCGGCACAAAATTTTCCACAGCATCGTGATCTAAGATAAAAATTACATAACCCAGCGGCACTAAAATTTCCTTTGCTACCGCTTGCGTCCAAGCAGTTTTGCCCGTACCCGGTTCGCCGCTAACCAAAACAGCCAACTGATTTTGGTCGAGAATTGCCTGTTGAACTGTATCGGTAAAACTTTGAACTTCCTTAGAAAACGTCCGAATTGGGAACTGACTGTGAACCTGTCCGACGCGGCTTTTGTACCCGCCCAGAATCACCGCTAAATTGTAAGTTGCCTTGCTAACCAACGGCGTAATATCTTTACAAATCAGAGTGTAGAACCGTCTTCCCCTGTCGTAGCTGTCAATTTGCAGCCAACAGCCGAATTTTGCCCAATGAGCATAAACAGTACCCAAAACTTCCAAGCGTTCCCAGCTAATAAATCGTTCCGGGGGATAAGAAAAATGTCGTTCCATAAAAAACTGGGTAATCGCATCCGGTTTTCCCAGCAAATCCAGAACTTTGAAAACAGTAATCTCTTGAACTTTGTTGAGAACATAATCGATGGGAATGCTAGCGCGGCTGACCAATTGAACCACCGGCGTTTCGGTAACTAAAACGTCTTTGTAACGGTAATCGGGATAAACTGGCTGCGGAGTAATGTAATCCCAAAATTGGTCTATTTCGTAGCGAGTATTTTCCGAGAATACATTTAAAACATTTGCCCACCAGGTATATTGGTGTCGTCCCATTGCGTCGGCAATGTCGCTAGCGGCATCTAAAGTTTTTTGAGCGAGTTCAAAGGGGTCGCTAGAGGCTAAGTGTAGCAGGTGTTCCCAATCAAATTGACGGTAGAGAGGTCGCCACCCGCAGCCCAGAAGTCCTCGATTTTGAGGATTGTTTTGATTGAAATTGTTGTCGCGATCTCCCATATTTTCCGCACTCATTTCCTGAAACTCCTAGTTACTACAATTATAAGATATTCTCCCATCTATTTACAAACAAAAAACGGGAGTTGTTCATTAAGATATTTTTATATAAATTGGCGGTACAAAATCTACTAGCCAAACTTTATTTTCCGAGCAGTAAAATGTATGACCGTCGCGTTGCATTGCTGCGGCATCTACAGTAATGATAGCCGGGATGCCGTGTCTTGCACCTACTTGGCGCGCCGTCTGGATATTCACCGATAAATGAACGTGATGCCGCGACATTTTTCTAATTCCTTGACTGAGAATAGACTCGACGGCCGTGCTATCGGTTCCGTGATATAAAATCTCCGGGGGAACAGCGGGTTTTAACTGCAAGTCAACCTCTACACTGTGTCCTTGGTTAGCACGAATTAGAGTGCCTGTGGAGTCGAAAGAAAAGCGCTGTTTGTCGTTTTGCGCGACTACTTCCTTGAGTTCTGCAAGCTGAAAGGAAAAGTTATTTTTTTGGCAAGCATCGAGGAGTTCGCTAACAGGAACCCAGCCGCCGGTAGCAAGTTGAATACCGATGCGCGAGGGCGCGTGGCGCAGATGTTTGCTGAGATATCGGCTGATTTTTATGAATCGAGAATCCTTCATGAATTTACTGTATTTATTGAGCTTTGAAATCGCATTTTGCCAAATGTCAGTGCGGTGGAGGCGGGTTGCTTTAATCTGTTTGCACTGCGAGAGATGGATTGAGTGAACCAAAAGCGTGTCTACTTAAGTTTGAAATACTTTGTATCTCTCATTTATAACTGAGTTTCGATCCCCGTTGCATCCCCCTCCCGGGGGACGCGAAAGAATGCTCCTTTCCCCCTTTTTTAGGGGTATGCCAGGGAGATCGAGGGCTTAATCGTCAAACAGCAGTTTGGCATTACATCAGATGTTAAGTTGACACTTATGTGAGTGAACCCGCCCATACAGGTTAGTTGAAAATGGTGTTCGGGGCGTGAGTTTTCAGCAACTCGATCTGGCGATGGTTATCAAAAACTCTCCTTTCTGCTGAATGCCTTCTAGCTTCGGACAAGTCCGCCAAAAATAGCAAAGTTGAGATAGCGCCAGTGACATCCTGCGTCTGCAAAACCAGCTTCTGCAAGCCACTTTGTCTGATCTTCCACAGAGGAGGGAATATCTTCTTTTAGATAGTTTTGAAACCAGGCTGCATCGTCTTCTCCGTTAGCTCTCATGTACTGCCGCCACAACTGTTCGTATTGCTGAGTCAGCCTGGGGGTAGCACCTGTCACAATATCTCGAATTAGCAAGATTCCCCCTGGATTCAGGGAGTCGAAAAGTTTGTGAAAAAGTTTTTGTTTCCCTTCGCTATCTAGGTGGTGAATTGCCAATCCAGAAACTACCAAGTCGTAACCGTTGCCGAAATCATCTTCGGCGAAATTTCCTTGCTGCAAGGTCAGCCGTTTTCCGAAAGCGGACAAATTAGTTTGGCAAGTTTTCAGCATATTGTTCGCGATGTCAAAGGCGACGACATTTGCTTGAGGAAATGCTTGCAAAATCAGAGCAGACAGTATGCCAGTCCCCGCGCCTAAATCCAGAACTTTTATCTTAGCATTGGTTTCCAATGGAATTAACTGCAATATTAAATCGTGTTGCTCGCGATAGCGGGGAATGAGGCGAGGAATTAAGCCGTCATAATCAAATGCTCTTTGTTCAAATTGCTCGCGTACAGAGTCTAAATTCACAGACAACTTTCCTCAAAATGTTAATAGTTGAGTGCGTCAATGCGGTTGGGCGGCTCTCTCGTTCGAGACGTACTACGGTTTATAGTACAAAATATTTACAGGGGTGTCAAGATGTAGAAGAAAATAATTTAACAGAAGTTGGGGACGATCGCAAGATACGGACTTTGTTCGCCCAAACTAGCCAATTATTTGCGAACTGTCTAGCCATGCACGTATATCTGCTTGAGTGGAGATGAGGCAGAATGACGGAGGGCCGAAAGCCTGCGCAAGAGGATATTTTGTGCCAGATGCGGGGGTAATTGTGAGAAAAAAATTGACGGTTTTTATCGAGTACCTGATGGGGCAGATTTAAGAAAATATGTCCTCAGATTGACAAAAATTAGACAAAATGTAAATAAAATTTGAGGGTTAGTCCCGAGTGGATGTGCTGCCTGCAGATTTTTCAGGAAAATCTAGAGATACAAAATATTACACCCGCCAGCCAGGGTAAAAAAACAGTGATAATGAATCAGGATGCGAGTAGATTAGGTGTCAGCCGTCAGGGGAAAATAGAAGCAATGGAAATCCAACAGCGGAGTAAGGATAAGGCCGATCGCCCGCAACCAAACGCGCACGATCGCTTAGGTCAAATTTCTACGATAAAAGAACTAGATTCGTCGCTGCAAGAAGGTTTAGATTTTAAAGGAGCGATCGACCGCTCGGCACTGGCGGTGAGGACAAACGCCCGAGGAATTATCAACTACGTCACCGATCGAGTTTGCTCCATCTCCAACTATTCCCGCGCCGAACTGATTGGCTGCCACTTCGGCATCCTCCACTCGGAATATAAGTCTTCGGAATTAATCAAAAATCTGCGGTCAACTGTTGCAAAAGGTGAAGTTTGGCAAGGAGAAATTAAGAATCAAACCAAGAATGGCAGCGATTATTGGGTGTATGCAGCAGTAGTTCCGCTGTTCGACTTTAAGGGAAAACCCTCTCAGTATTTGGCGATCGGATTCGACATCACCGATCGCAAAGCCGTGGAAGCAGCCCAAGCCGAAGCCAACCGGGCAAAAGACGAATTTCTGGCGATCGCCTCCCACGAACTGCGATCGCCCCTGAGCGCAATTTTGGGATGGGTGCAGCTAGCTCGATCGCGCAAGTTAAACGAAGCCACCACCAACCGCGCTTTGGAAATCATCGAGCGCAACGCCAGATTGCAAAACCGGCAAATAGACAATCTCCTCGACCTCTCGCGGCTGCTGCGGGGGAAAGTGCGCCTGAACGTCGGCCGAGTTCACCTCCCGTCTCTGATAGAATCCGCGATCGACACCCTCCGTCCCGCCGCCGATGCCAAAAACATCCGCGTAGAAAAACATTTCGACCCCGCCGTCGGCTACATTTTGGCAGATGCAGAACGCTTGCAGCAAGTAGTCTGGAACTTGCTTGCTAACGCCATCAAATTTACCCCGGAATCCGCCCCCGGGCTAGTCCAAATACAGATCGAGTCTACTGCATCGGGCGCGCTGATTCGCGTCAGCGACAGCGGTTGCGGCATCGACCCCAAATTTCTGCCACACCTGTTTGACTACTTCCGCCCGACAGATAGCTGCCAGACCAAGGAACAAAACCGGCTTGGTCTGGGACTCTCGATTGTACGCCAGTTAGTGGAACTGCACGGAGGAACTATTTGGGCTAGGAGTCCCGGTATCGCTCAGGGGGCGACGTTTGAGGTGCAGCTACCGATCGCCAACAAAAATGCACCCGACGATCGCACTGCTGCGATCGCCCAAACGGAAAGCAGACCCGGATCGGTTTCCAAACCCCTAGCCGGAAAACAAGTCCTGGTGGTTGAAAGCAGTGCCGAGATCCGGGAATTTCTGAAAACTGGCCTCGAAGCATTTGGAGCCAAGGTAACAGCGGTGGGTAGCGCCGGCGAAGCGATGGCCGAGTTGGAACAGTCGCGGCCCGACGTGTTGGTAAGCGATATGGCGATGCCGGAAGCAGACGGCTGCGATTTGATCCGCCGGATCAGAGCAATGGAAATGTCTGAGCAAAGGGAACTGCTGCCGGCGGTGGCGCTGACGGGAGGCATCCGGGAAGAAGATTCGGCATCGGCGCTGGAGGCGGGGTTTCAGAGGCATTTGTCGAAGCCGGTGTCCGCGAATCAGTTGGTGAACGCGATCGCCCAATTGGCCGGACTGACTGGATTCGGGTCCCGAGAGTCCGACGCGCCAAATGTCGGGGCGATCGCACCCGACGAAGCCGCGATGCCGGACTCTAACAGTTTTGACGACAAAAATAATCTGGATCGATCAACAATTGACAGCAGAAAATTACCGCTGTTGCTGGTAGTAGAAGACAACAGTTTTCTGCTGTCTTACCTCCAAAGCTTATTGACTCCGTACTATCGAGTCGCCGTGGCGATTGATGGGGTTGAAGGTTTAGAAAAAGCCAAAAGTTTACAGCCAAATTTGATTTTGAGCGACCAAATCATGCCCCGACAAAACGGACTGGATTTGCTCAAGGAGATTCGGAACACGCCGGAATTGAGTTCGACTCCGGTAATCTTTTTGACAGCGCGATCGGGGATGGAAGCTAGGATCGAAAGTTTGGATGCGGGGGCTGACGATTATATTTCAAAGCCTTTTGACGAGAGGGAACTGCTGGCGAGGGTAAGAAATTTGCTGCGAACCCATGCTGCCGAACAGCAGTTGACGGGACTCAACCGTCAGTTGCAGCAGCAGAAACAGCAGTTAGAAACCGTGAATCGAGCCTTGCAGTATTTGGCAACTTACGACAGTTTGACTGAGGTAAGAAACCGCCGCTCTTTTAATGAATATCTCGATACGGAATGGCGGCGTTTGGCTAGGGAAGAAGCACCGCTGTCTTTGATTATGTGCGACATCGATTATTTCAAACTTTACAACGACACTTACGGCCACCAAGCGGGGGATGAATGTTTGCGGCAAGTGGCGTCGGTTCTCCAGCATTCGGTAAAGCGATCCGCAGATTTAGTAGCGCGTTACGGTGGAGAAGAATTTGCAGTAGTTTTGCCGAATACGGACATTCAAGGTGCGACTTGCGTAGCTGAAATGATCGGCCAACAGGTGCGGAGTTTGCAGATAGTTCACGCTAAGTCTCCTGTCAGCGAATACGTGACGCTGAGTTTGGGTGTAGCTTGCTGCATTCCGGCACCGATGTCCCAGCCGGCGACGCTAATTGCGATCGCCGACGAGGCGCTTTATCGGGCAAAAAAAGCAGGGCGCGATCGGGTTTCAGTTGCCACATTTGAAGGATAATAGTTATTAGTCATTAGTTATTAGTCCTTAGTTCTTAGTTCTGAGTTTTTAGTCTTTAGTCTGTTCACTCCGAGCGAATTTCAAAAACTCAATATCTTACTAAAATAGGTTAGTAGTAAGGAATTCCGTCCTTCAATCCGACTTAATAAGGACTAACTTACTGACTGCAAACTTAATTTATTTCAAATAGCAAGAGAAGAGTTATAGGCCAGGGTCTCCTGACAGTAACATTAGATATGTCTAAATACCAAAGGCTAGTCCACTCCGAGATTAGCTGGCAACAATTCAAACTAATTCAGCAGGAGTTTTCTAATATCGTTTCCGGTTGTACTTCTGATGATACCGAGGACACGGCAGTGCCGTGTCCCTACCCGATTAATTGTAGGGACACGGCAGTGCCGTGTCCTGACTGTGGGCAATATTAAATCCGATGATAGCGGAATTGATATAACTCTCCTGGTATCAGATTGTTTTACGATAGCAGTGAGGTAGCAATGTAACTCCTCACCGCGACTTCGTTACGGTGAGGAGTTAGGCGATTTTTAGGTAATAACGCTTCAATTCTCTATAGAACATTGCAGTAGTATAATCTACTTGGCTAATTGTTTAAAAAAACTCCCAATAAGGAGCAATTTCAACCTCAATCTCTTCGTCATATCCAGCCAATACAAACAAGTTGTGGGTTCTCTCGTCAACACAGACGATGTGAATAGGTGGCAATGCCAAATATGTCCAGTAATAACTGATTGGATAAATTAACCGCAATATTTGTAGATACTAAGTTTTTTTGCGCTGACCTACTTACTCGAAAATTGTCTCGTCTTCCTTTCGCCACGCCGGATCGACAATACAAATAAATATTAGCGGCTCTGTGCCGCAGTTGTAAATAAACTGCTTGGCGTTTGGCGGAATGTAAACTGCATCTCCAGCTTCCACGAATTGATTTTCGTCGTCGATGTGCATTTCTCCAACGCCGCTGAGGATATAGTAAACTTCAGAAGTTGTCAGGGAGTGCAGCGCAGAAGTTTGTCCCGCCGGCAAAGCGGCATGGGCTAAACTGTAACGCAACTCGATAGATTGTTTGTCAGGATGCAGCAATTCTCGCAGTTGAGTACCGTCGCCAGCAATAAACTCCTCGCAGGCATTTAGCTTTTGAATTAGCATTCTTTCCACACTCCTGAAAATCTCTTTACCATAAGGTAAGTTTAATTGAAAAAGCGAGAGATGTTAAGAAATATGTAAAGCGGCGGCCGAAATTTTTAACCGTAAGTTCCCGAATGCGATCGATAATCAGGACAGTCGATCGCATCTTCAGATAAAGCTATTGTAGGCTGAACGGGACACTTGAGGTGGTAGTCGCCGGTGAAAAATACGCAGTTAGCACAAGGGATTTGGTGCATCCTCTGAGCTCGGCGCAGGGAGTCGGCGACAGTACGCCCGACACTCAAACACAGCAAAAAAACTAAAGCCCAGGCTGAGACAAAACACAGGGGGACTAAAACAGGCTGTATTGCCTTAAGCAAAAAGTAAAGCATAGCAAGAAAATTCAGCGTTAGAAGCCACACATACATTACAGTAGTGGAATTGCCGATCGATCGACCAAAAAGTTTAGAATCCTTTACAGCTCGATCGAGAAACCGGGCAATTATGGCATGATAAGGAACAGTCCTTAAATAAAATTAGAGGAAATCAGTTATGACTCTGCGATTAGGCGATACAGTTCCCAACTTTACCCAAGCTTCCTCGGAAGGAGAAATCAATTTCTACGACTGGGCTGGCGATAGCTGGGTCGTGTTGTTTTCTCACCCGAAAGACTATACTCCAGTTTGCACCACAGAACTCGGTGCAGTGGCCCGTCTCAAGTCGGAATTTGAAAAGCGGGGCGTCAAAACCATTGCCCTCAGCGTCGATGATGTGGATTCTCACATGGGCTGGATTAAAGATATTGAGGAAACGCAAAATGTCACCCTCAATTATCCGATTTTAGCAGATGGCGATCGTAAAGTCTCCAACATTTACGACATGATCCATCCCAACTCGCTGAACAACTTAACAATCCGCACAGTTTTTGTGATTGACCCGGAAAAGAAATTGCGTTTGAGCATTACTTATCCGGCGAGCACTGGTCGGAATTTTAATGAAATTTTGCGAGTAATTGATTCCTTGCAACTTACCGACAAATACAGCGTTGCGACTCCAGTTGATTGGAAAGATGGCGACGATTGCGTAATTGTACCTTCGATTACCGACCCCGCAGAATTGGCCGAGAAATTTCCCAAAGGCTACACGCCGGTTAAGCCTTATTTGCGGATGACTCCTCAGCCGAATAAATAGGTTTAACACTCCTGGACGCATAACCTAATGATGTAGGGTGCGCACTGCGCACCTTACTTCTATAATTCCCGCGTCAAACCAGCTTGTAGTTAGGACTTGAGTCCTTAATCCTGATTTTTGAGGACTAAAGTCCTGACTACAAACAAAGAAATTGTGCAATCTTGTGTAAACACTTTAGATTTGAGGAAAGGCAAAATGCTGTCATCAACAATTGTGTTGCGAATACCGCCCAAATTGCAAATGACAGACGAGGAGTTTTTCGAGTTCTGTCAAATCAATAGTGAATTACGCATTGAACGCAACAAATCGGGAGAATTGCTAATTATGCCCCCTACTGGTGGAACAACAGGAAATCGCAGCGGTAGCGTCTTTGGAGAGTTGTATATTTGGGCCGGGCAAGATGGAACCGGTATGTGTTTTGACTCCAGTACGGGATTTAAGCTTGCAATGGGTGACAAGTCTCCAGATGCCTCGTGGATTAAACTGGAACGGTGGAATGCTTTATCTCAAGAACAGCAAGATAAATTCGCACCTATTTGCCCGGATTTTGTAGTAGAACTGAGGTCGGCTTCTGACAATCTCAAGCCATTGCAAGAAAAAATGCAAGAATATACGAGAGAACCTGGAGTGCAATTAGGCTGGTTAATTGACCGCAAAAATCGCAGAGTTTACATCTATCGTCCCGGTTTGCCAGAGGAATGTTTGGAGAATCCGGCTACAGTTAGCGGCGACCCCGTTTTGCCGGGATTTGTTTTGAATATGAGCAAGATTTGGTAAGCTTAGTATAGGAGCAACGATGATCGAGGAAATCAATTATGTTGACATCAACTATTGTGTTGCGAATACCACCAGAATTGCAAATGACAGATGACCAGTTTTTCGAGTTCTGTCAAATTAATAGTGAGTTGCGCATTGAACGCAACAAATCGGGAGAATTGCTAATTATGCCCCCTACTGGTTCGGAGACGGGAAACCGAGAAGGTAATATATTTGGGCCGCTTTGGGTTTGGGCAGAACAAAATGGTACCGGTTTAGCGTTTACTTCGAGTACAGGATTTACTCTGTCAACAGGTGCACAAAAGTCGCCGGATGCTGCTTGGATTAAATTGGAAAGATGGAATGCTTTGTCACTAGAACAAAAGCAAAAGTTTGCCCCGATTTGCCCGGATTTTGTAGTAGAACTGAGGTCGGCTTCTGACAATCTCAAGCCATTGCAAGAAAAAATGCAAGAATATATGAGAGAACCTGGAGTGCAATTAGGCTGGTTAATTGACCGCAAAAATCGCCGAGTTTACATCTATCGTCCCGGTTTGCCAGAGGAATGTTTGGAGAATCCGGCTACAGTCAGCGGCGACCCGGTTTTGCCGGGATTTGTACTCAATATGAGCAAGATTTGGTAAAAGTGGTAGCAATAAATATCAACTTATTGTAAAAATTAATAATAGGATGCAAACACGCAAAAAATATGGATATTAAAAACGGCTTTGTAGGCACAATCGGCAACACACCACTAATTCGCTTAAACAGCTTCAGCGATGAAACAGGCTGCGAAATTCTCGGCAAAGCAGAGTTTCTAAATCCCGGCGGTTCCGTTAAAGATAGGGCCGCTTTATACATCATCAAAGATGCAGAAGAAAAAGGCTTGCTGAAACCGGGCGGAACTGTTGTTGAAGGCACTGCCGGCAATACTGGCATCGGTTTGGCCCACATTTGCAACGCTAAAGGTTACAAATGTTTGATTGTGATTCCCGATAACCAATCTCAAGAAAAAATCGATGCTTTGAAAACCTTGGGCGCTGAAGTTCGGACTGTCCCCGCTGTTCCTTACAAAGACCCGAATAATTATGTCAAATTGTCGGGAAGATTGGCTTCGGAAATGGAGAATGCAGTCTGGGCAAATCAGTTTGACAATTTAGCCAATCGCCGAGCTCATTACGAGACAACTGGCCCGGAAATTTGGGAACAAACAAACGGAAAAATTGATGCTTGGGTAACAGCTACCGGTACCGGCGGCACTTTTGCGGGCGTAGGAATGTTTTTGAAAGAAAAAAATCCTGCTGTGAGAATTGTCTTGGCAGACCCGATGGGCAGCGGGCTTTACAGTTATTTCAAAACTGGGGAAATTAAGACGGAAGGCAGTTCGATTACTGAGGGAATTGGCACTACCCGCGTGACTGCAAATATGGAGAATGCCCCGGTAGACGACGCCATCCAAATTAACGATACGGAAGCTGTCCGGGTGATTTACCAACTGCTGAGGAAAGAAGGGCTGTTTATGGGCGGTTCTGTGGGGATTAATGTGGGGGCGGCGGTGGCTTTGGCGAAGCAAATGGGGCCTGGACATACGATTGTTACGGTACTCTGCGACGGCGGGGCTCGGTATCAGTCGCGTTTGTTCGATCGACAATGGTTGGCTTCCAAAGGTTTGTCACCAGATTAACCGTAGGGTGCGCTGCGGCGCACCTTAAAATCTGGGCATATATAAAATCTGGGCGTATATGCGCGCACCTATTCCCATGAGAAAAAAATAGCATATATGTAGCAGAATGTCAAGTAAAAAATATGGAAATTATCCAATCTTCTAGGCAAGTTCTTGTTTGTCAAAACCGCACTTGTCGCAAGCAAAATTCAGCAAAGGTACTGGCAGCTTTTAAGAAATTGTCGCCCTCAGAAGTTGAAGTTGTTGCTAGCAGTTGTTTGGGACAGTGCGGCAACGGGCCGATGGTGTTGGTGCTGCCAGAAGAGGTTTGGTACAGCGGTGTTTGCCAGGAGGAAGTTGCGGCAATAACTGAGCAACATTTGCGGGGAGGAAAGCCGCTGGAGAGGATGCTTTACCGCAAGTTTCACCGACTTTCTAATTAGTCGATCGCCCGCCTTTAAAATTCTTCGGCAAACAACCGGCGGAGAATCTCGGTGACTTCGGCGGCGACTCTGGCGTCTTGTTCGATCGCCAAGCGATCGACACTGCTGGAACCGCCTACAGCTTTTTCTGCCCGCAAACTCATGGCTAAAGTTCTGAGTTTTGCCGGCTTTCCCGCCGCCTTCGGCCGTTCGTCAACAAACCGCACTAAAGCCACATAAACTGTTTCTAAGGTTCCCCGGATCGAGCTGAGTCCGTAACCCAATTTTGAGATAATTACTGGAGAAGTAATGAGGGTATCCATCCCCAAAGTTTTAATTGCTACGTCCGCATATCGAGCGCTGTCGTGTCCCATTGCTCTGACAATGCTTTCTAAGCTGTTCCACTGAGATGCTTTCATGCGCGATCGCTGTTCGATGTGGAAGTGCCATCCTAACATGGAAATTAGCCTGGTCAAGTCATAAGCAGATACGGAATTTTTTTGTTTGGTGCTGTTTAATGCGGCACTTAGCAGCACTTGTTTTTTGGTGAGATCGAAGATTTTGGGGTTGTTGTGATAAGGATTTTCGCCGTAATCGCCGCGAAAAATTAGGTCATTATTGCCAGTAGCGCTCTTCAGCCATTGCTCTAGTCCTATGCGAGTATCGAAGCGTTTGAACATCGCGGCTAAGGAGTTTGAAGTTGCTATATTTGAGGCATAGCTAATCATGTCTTTTGCTACATCGTAAAAGTAAAAATCGTGTTTTAGCCCGTTGCCATCTCTAACAACGCAGTTGTCAATGTCGCAGTCGGGATATTTGCTATTTATTTGACTGACGATATTAAGGAGTGCGATAATTTTAGTGGCACTCCACTGCTCAGCATTGGTAAGTGCGTTTTTTCCCAGCCACTGCGCCTGAATTTTGCCGTCTACAAAAGTACCAATGCAAACGCAGGCTTCCTTAATTTCTGCGTGCAAAAAATTTAAACCTTGAGAGTTAATTTGAGGTAGTTCTCCCACGCTGGGAAACGGGGTCAGTTTAAGGGGATTATTGGGGCCGGGAATAGAGCTAATTACTTTTAAGCCGTCGGGTTTCTGTTTGAGATAATCGGGATAGTTTTTAATTTCTTGTTGGTAAGGGGATTTTTCTATGCCCCGGTCTAAAAAGGCTAGTTTGTTTATGTTAGCTTGGGCATCTATTTCCATTTGGAGGTAGTTTTTGAAGATGCGCGCTCGGTCTTTTGCGAGTTCGAGGGAGGTGAGGTTCATGATAATTGTTGGCAGCTTGTTACAAATAAGTAAATCACTATACTAGGATTTACGCAAACAAACCGGGTTACTCTGCAAAATTTTGGGTTAAGGAACGAAAAATTTATGAAGAAACCGGGCTTCAGACAGTAACTGCGTCCCGGAGTATATATCTGATTTCTGGCCCTACGATCGAGCTTTTTTGCCGCGTACTTGAATGCGTTTGTCGGTTTTTTGTTTCTTAATCCAAGAGACAAATTTCTGGAGTTCAGGGTCATTTTTGAGCTTTTCCAGGGTGTTGAGCTCTTGGGCGAGGTGTTTGTTTTCAAATAGAGAGTGAATCTGGCGGTGACAGGCTGAGCAAATGTCGATTGTCGGGCTTGGGTCTTCGTTTTTCCGCTTGGTGTTTTGTTTGGGGATGAGGTGATGGGCGGTTAATGCTTCCATTTGTCGATCGCACAATTCGCACTGCATAATTTTCTCAATGCTGCTGGATAGGAGAATTGCTACTTTTAGTTTAGCGCGATCGGCTGTGAGAGGGTGAATGAAAGGCGATCGCACTCTCCAAACAATAAAAAAACCCCCAATTGGGGGTCTTACAAATCTCTTGTGGCAGAGGTCGAAAAGCCTCTGGGATCACAAAATATACAGTAACAGAAACAAAACAATCCAAATCACATCCACAAAGTGCCAGTAAATCTCAGTCGCTTCGATTCCAAAGTGGTGATCGCTAGAATAATGACCTTGCGCGCGCGATCGCCACACCACCCCCGCCATCAGCAGCACTCCAAACGTAACGTGCAAGCCGTGAAAAGCAGTCAAAACGTAAAAGCAACTGGCATACAAATTAGTCGTCAAGCCAAACTCTAAATGAGTGTATTCGTAAACCTGACCTGCCAAGAAAACTGCGCCCATAGCAATAGTTACGAGCAACCAATTCCGCATTCCGGCGGCATCATTCTTTTTGATTGCAGTATCCGCATTGTGAATCACGAAACTGCTAGAAATCAAAATCAGCGTATTAATTCCCGGCAGCAATAACTCTCGCGCCGGCGTACCTTCAGGAGGCCACACGGGGGCCATCGCCCGATAAATCAAATACGCGGCAAACATACCGAAAAATATCATGCCTTCTGCGCACAGGAACACAATTACACCTAACATTCGGTGGTCGGGATGCTCGACACCGTGTGCTTCTACCTCGGCTTCGTGGTGGTAATTCAGGGCTGTTTTTGCCGGATCGATCGCTGGAATTTGCATAATAAATTGCTAGTTGGTAATGGGATGTTGAAGGAAGAGGGAAGAAGGAAGAAGGAAGAGGGAAGAGGACATTAGTGCCAACAATTGCCTGAAAATCTTTGTATCTCTCGTTTATAGCGAAGTCTCGATCCCCCTAAATCCCCCTTCTTAAGGGGGAAGAAAGAGTGTGTCCGGTTCCCCCCTTCTTAAGGGGGGCTAGGGGGGATCGAGAGTTTAATCGTCAGATAGCAGATCCGTACTAAGTTAGACGTGTTTGTTGACATTAATGACTAATGACTGATGACTAATAACTATTCGCCATCTTGACTTTCATCAGCAGGAGAATCAACATTTATCTCGGATTCAGGAGCGACCAAAGTTGCAGTACGGCCCAAGAAAGTTGAAGCTTGAGCCTCCGCAATAGGAATACCTGTTTTCTGCGCGTTGCGGGTGGCATTTTCCCTCAGCTTGAGTCTGAGACGTTCCCCAGTATGCTGAATTTTTTCCATGCCGTAATCGTAAGGCCCCGTTGCCAATACCGGCACTCCTTCAAAATTTTCGATCGGAGGCGGCGAAGTCGTCATCCATTCCAAACTCAAAGCTTGCCAAGGATTGTCACCTGCTTTCGGGCCGTACCTCCAGCTCCAAATCACATTAATGATAAACGGGATTGTAGACACTGCCAGCATATAAGCACCGACAGTACAAATGACATTAATTGTGGTAAATTTCGGGTCGTACATTGCCACCCGCCGGGGCATTCCTTGCATCCCCAAAGCGTGCATCGGCAAGAAAGTTACAGTAAAGCCAACATAGGTTAAAACAAAGTGAACTCTACCCCAAAATTCATTAATCATCCGCCCCGTCATTTTGGGGAACCAGTGGTAAAAAGCAGCGTAAATGCCAAACACTGAGCCACCAAACAGCACGTAGTGCAGGTGAGCGACGACAAAATAAGTGTCGTGAACGTGAATGTCGAAAGGTACGGAAGCCACCATGATCCCGGTGATGCCGCCGAGCACAAATGTTGAGATAAAACCCATCCCAAATAGCATCGCGCTGACAAGCCGGAGTTTTCCTCCCCAAATAGTTGCCAACCAGCTAAATATTTTAATCCCAGTTGGTACGGCGATGATCATAGTGGTGATCATAAAAAACATCCGCAGCCAGCCGGGAGTACCGCTGGTAAACATATGGTGCGCCCACACGATCAAGCCCAAAAAGCTGATCGCGAGACTGGAATATGCGATCGCCAAATAACCGAAAATTGGCTTGCGCGAATGCACTGGCAAAACTTCTGAAATAACCCCGAAAAAGGGCATAATCATAATGTAAACTGCCGGGTGCGAATAAAACCAGAATAAATGCTGGTAGACGATGGGATCGCCGTTGCCTGTCGGGTTAAAAAATGCCGTCCCCGCTAACAAGTCAAACGACAGCAAAATCAAAGCTGCGGCTAACACTGGAGTAGCAATCAAAGTCAGCGCTGAAGTCGCAATCATCGCCCAGCAAAACAAGGGCATATCATTGAGACCCATGCTCGGAACCCGCATGGTAAAGATGGTAATGGCAAAATTCACCGCCCCCAAAATCGAAGAAGTTCCCAGAATCAAAACGCTGAGAATCCAAATTTCTTCCCCCGCTTGAGCAGTAACTAAGCTCAAAGGCGGATAGGAAGTCCAACCCGCCTGCGGAGCTCCTACCAAAAAACTGCTCAACAGCAACACGCCGCCTACGGGAATCAGCCAAAAGGCAACGGCATTCAGCCTGGGAAATGCCATATCTTGTGCCCCAATCATTAAGGGGATCAAAAAGTTAGCAAATCCGGCTCCGGCGGGTACGATCCACAGGAAGATCATCACCGTCGCGTGAACAGTAAATAAACTGTTGTAGAGTTCGGGGGTGACAAAATCCGCGTCGGGGGTGGCGAGTTCTGTTCGCACCAAAGTTGCCATCACGCCGCCGATTAGATAGAAAATAAATGTTGTTACCAGGTATTGAATACCGATAACTTTGTGGTCGGTATTAAAAGTGAAGTAGTCGCGCCAATGTCTATCGGCGGGCGCTGTTCCGCGAGCCTCAGTGTTGGCACTTTCTTGGAACTGTGCTTGTGTCATAGTTATTAGTCATTAGTTATTAGTCATTAGTTATTAGCTCAGGATCTTTGATCCAGTGCCAGGAACTAATGACTATTTTTAGTGATGAGTTGGGTGAAGTTGTTCTAGGGTTTCGGAATTAATTTTTATTTCCCTGACGTAGGGAGCCAAAAATTCACCGTCTGACAATTCCCCAGGATTGACTGCAACTGCTTGCTCTAAGTTTTGACTGCTAGCAACTTGCTGGCTTTGCAGCCAAGTGTCGAATTCTTCTGGCGTGTGAACGACTGCTACAGCTTTCATCGCTCCGTGATAAGCGCCGCACAATTCAGCACAAACAACCCGGTATTCGCCGGTTTTAGTTGGTGTAAATCTCAGTTCGCTCGGCCGCCCGGGAATTGCATCTTGTTTGAGGCGAAATTCGGGCAGCCAAAATGCGTGCAGCACGTCTTGGGCTGAGATATTTAGCTGTACGTCGCGGTTGACTGGCATATGCAGTTCGCCAGAACTAACGCCGCTTTCTGGATAGCTAAAAATCCAGGCGTACTGCAAACCTGTGACATTTACAACTAAGTCTGCTGGTTTGTCTTCATTTTCTGGGGAAGCGCCTACGCCTAAAGCAACGAGTTTTTGAGACGGAATTTGAGGGGCGTTTTGGGGTGTATCTGAGAGTGTGGCTGCGATCGCACTTCCCCGCATTTTAGAGTGCGCTTGCATGGTGCCGTGGTCGTGATTGCCCATCGGATCGAGGCCTCCCATTGAGTTGTAAATCTCAAAACTGTAGACTCCGATTCCTAAAATAATCACCGCCGGCACGGCTGTCCAAAGAATTTCTAAGGGAAAGTTGTCATGCCAAGGCGGGCCGTCTGTGTTGTCTCCTTGACGACGGCGATATTTAATTGCAGCAACGATGAGAATTCCCTGGACCATGATAAATAGTCCAGTGGAAATGGTCATCATTGTATTGAAAAGTGCGTCTATGTCGGATGCTTCATCAGAGGCGGCGATCGGCAGTAAACCGTGATTCTGCCCGTACCAGAGACTGATCAGAGTCACTCCGATGCCGGCGAGCATGGTGAGGATGGAACTTGGAATGTTCACGCTGGTACTTCTTAATAGCGACACTTCTTCGCTTGAAAAATGAAGGAAGCGCCTCTGGGTTATCAATTTTTAATTGTAAATGGTATTTTTAGTAAAATGTCTATCTTAAGGGTTACTTAAGGCTTAGTATGTTTGACCGAGCGCCCGAGCGCCTCAAAAATACGTCTTTTGTACCTTGACAAAAATGAGTAAAAATGCTACACAATCGCTCTGTTTGGCTGCTAAATTTGAGATTTTTTCTCAAACACCATCAAATGCTGCTGGGGCAACATATCTTTTGTCTCTTTCCATACTAAACCGACGGCTGCCATTTCTTTTTTAACCTGCTTCTGCGTCATTTTGTGCAAACCTTTAATGGGAATCATCGGGTTTTCGCCTCGATACTCGATCGATACAGTGCGGCCTCCCGGTTTGAGTGCTTTCACAATTCCTTGCATCATTTCTCTGGGATATGCAAATTCGTGATAAGCATCCACCATCACAACTAAATCTACGCTATTTTCAGGCAAATTTGGATTGTCGATTCTGCCCAAAACTGGCTCAACGTTAGCGATATTTTTTTCTTGTTTATTCAATTTAATAAAATTAATCATTTCCGGCTGCACGTCAACGGCCAAAACCTTTCCTTCTGGAACTAAGGGAGCGATGCGAAAGCTAAAATATCCAGTTCCCGCTCCAATATCGGCTACAATATCGGTTGGTTTTAAATCGAGATTGTTGACTAATCGAGCTGATTTTTCTTCCATGCCGCGAGACGGTCTTTCCAGCCAACCAGCGCCTTGATATCCCATGACTTGAGCAATTTCTCGACCCATGTAAAATTTGCCAATGCCGTCGGGATTGTGGACGGTTCGCTGCTGATAAATTGTGTCGCCATTTGCGGTTTTACTTGCTGCTGCACAGGCATTGAGCGGCAAGATGCAAAGAATTGTCAAAATTATTACTGTTAATGGTTTAAGGAATTGTGCGGTTTTTTTCACGATATTTCAGATTTTGTGTTTAAATTTATTTCTCGTTTTCTCGTTCCCTGGCTCTGCCTGGGAACGCAGATCCGGAGGCTCTGCCTCGGTAATATCCAGAATAGTTTAAGATTTAGCTGACAGCGGATTCTAACAATTTAATTGTACCAGAGTCAGCGTCAATTTCAACTTCTAGGCCGATCGGCAAAGTGAACTGTTCCCGGATGTGTCCCACCATTGAACCGTACCACGCGGGAATCTTTAAAGGGCGAATGTGGTCGGACAAGACTTGAGGCAAGGTTAGGGACTCTTGGGGTTTTTCAGCTTCGCACTTGGTACACTGTCCGAAAATAAAACCTGATATTTTATCGAGAATGCCCGCTAATTTGAGCTGGGTCAACATTCTATCGATGCGATAAACTTCTTCGCCAACTTCCTCGACAAACAAAATACTATTTTCCCACTCCGGCAAATAAGCCGAACCCACCATTGCTGCGATTACTGATAAATTGCCGCCGATTAGTTTTCCCTTAGCTGTGCCCCGCCCGATTGTTGCAACTTTCACGCTTTGGGAGTTTTGCATCGTAACAGAACCTCCCTCAAACAAAACTTTCTTGACGTAATCCACTGTAAAGGGGCTCCAAGTTGACGCACCTAAAGGGCCGTGAAAAGTAACTCTATTAGTTTTAGCATAAATCGCCAATAACAGCGCAGTAATATCGCTGAATCCCATAATAATTTTGGGATTGTTGCGGATAATATTGTAATCCAGGAGCGGCAAGATCCGACCGCAGCCCCAGCCGCCCATCCCGGTAAAAATAGCTCGCACTGAGTCATCGGCAAAGGCTGCGTTGACATCGGCGGCGCGATCGGCATCCTTGCCCGCTAAATAGCCGTAGCGGTCGTAAAAATGCTCTCCCAGTTTAACTTTTAATCCCAGCTTTTCGATAACTTTAAAAAAATCCTCGATTTCTTTTTTGTAATTGAAAGCAGCAGGATTGATTAAAGCTATAGTATCGCCAACTTGCAGGCGGCGCGGCTTAACGATCGCAGTTTTCGGAGATAGGTTGGTTTGGGCGATCCTCTTCGAGGGCTTCGCTAACGGCAAAAGCTGAGTACCAATAGCAGTAAACCCAAAAGTTCTGAGCAGAACACGGCGGCGGAGAGTCATAGCTGTTAGTTAATTTTTGCTATAATTGTATAGCAAAAATTCTGTCATATCAGTTTAAAATTGCGAGTTTCCAATGAAAACAGACACTAATATCTCAGCTAAAAAATCTTGGGCTCAAGCTTTAGCCCGTCCGGCTGCGGAATTTCCCCTGACTCAGTTATCCGTTAAAAGCGGTAAAATTCCCGCAGGATTGCGGGGAACTCTCTACCGTAACGGACCAGCACGTTTGCAACGCGGCGGCATGAATGCGGGACATTGGTTTGATGGCGACGGTGCAATTTTGGCAGTACATTTTACCGATGCGGGTGCTGCGGCTGTTTATCGCTACGTGGAAACAGCGGGATATCAAGCTGAGGAAAAAGCCGATAAATTTCTCTACAGTAATTATGGCATGACAGCACCGGTGCCTGCGTGGTTGCGGTGGAAGAAATCTGTTAAAAATGCTGCCAATACTTCTGTTTTAGCTTTGCCCGATCGCCTTTTAGCTTTGTGGGAAGGTGGCTGGCCTCACAGCCTCGATTTGCAAACTCTGGAAACTCAGGGAACGGACGATTTAGGCAGTTTAGAGAGCGGATCTTCTTATTCAGCTCACTGCAAGCGCGACCCGATTACTGGGAATATTTTTAACTTTGGGATTACACATGGTGCGAGTACAAAGTTGAATCTATATAAAAGCGATCCTACAGGCCAAATTGTGCAACAAGGAACTGTTGCTTTAGATGGCCCTCCTATGCTCCACGATTTTGTTCTGGCTGGAAAGTATCTAATATTTTTTGTGCCACCTGTACGACTCAAATTTTTGCCAGTGTTAGCTGGAATTAGCAGTTACAGCGACTCTTTGGAATGGAAACCCGAGTTAGGAACGCAGATATTAGTTATTGACTCGGAAACTCTCTCTTTAGTTAGTCGCGGCGAAACCGATTCTTGGTTTCAGTGGCATTTTGCTAACGGTTTTGTCAAGGAAGATGGTTCGGTGGCCGTTGATTTAGTGCGCTTGGCTGACTTTAAAACTAATCAGCGCCTGAAAGAAGTCGCGGCGGGTGAAACTCGCACCGATGCGGAGGGGACTCTGTGGCGGGTGCATCTCAATCCTCTGACGGGCAAAGTGACAGCAACAGAAGAATTGTTGGATCTACCTTGCGAATTTCCGACGGTACCTGCTTCAGAAATAGGGCAAGACTCGCGATATATTTATCTGGCAATGTATCGGCCTGACGTTGATATTGTAGCGGAACGTTACGGTGCGATCGCCCGTTTGGACACGCAAAACCGCAATCTCACAATTGCCGACTTGGGCGAAAATCGCTATCCCGCAGAGCCCATCTACGTTCCAGATATTTCCTCTGAAAAAGGTTGGATAGTAACAGTTATTTATGACGGCAATTCTGACAGCAGCGAAGTCTGGATATTTGACAGCGACGGACTTTCAGAGTCTCCTGTTTGCCAGCTAGAATTGCCCGGTGTCATACCTTTGGGCTTTCACGGCACTTGGAAATCCGCCGTATGAGAATTGTGTAAAGAAGTGTTGCGGAAGATTTATTAAAAATTGTTGCCGCTTTAACTTCTAGTTGTTAAGGTGTGTGTAGATAGGAAATTCTCATATCTAGGAGGTGTGGAATTGATAATCTGCATTGCTCAATTATCCTGTGCCAATTCGCACGAATCCCCGGCGATTTTTAGTCGCGGTTGCACAGGAGATCGTCTGCCTCTGCGGACTAAAAAAAGAGGGGTAATTAAGCCCCAAAAAATGATAAATTCGGGGTGAATATTCCCGGCGAATAAATTCGCGGCTACACAGGCAAAGTCCGCCTCTGCGGACTGAAGAAAACCAATCCCCGGCGAATAAATTCGCGGCTGCACAGGCAAAGTCCACCTCCGCTAACTGAAGAAAGAGCGGTATTAAAGCCAGCTTTGGCATGATTCCCGACTAGGTTTTCTCATCTCACGTTTGTCTGCTTGCATGAGGTTAAATGACCAGATATTTGACTGATTCCTGGCAAACTAAAAGTTTAGTTCAACTCACGCGCACGTTAGCGATTCAAAAGTTTTTTGTTTTGAGTTAACCCCACGAAAAAATTAGGCTTGTCGGAACAAGATAGCCTTTCCCAAAATTATGAATTATGAGTTGTTACCGCCAAAACATTCAACTCATAACTGATAATTCACAACTCACAACTCATAACTCCGTGCCGCGGTGAGCATCAACCAAAAGGTTTAATCTATGCAACTTCAAGGAAAAACAGCTCTTGTTACAGGAGCTTCGCGCGGAATTGGGCGATCGATCGCCCTGGAATTAGCGAGACAAGGAGTCAAACGTTTGTTGATTGTGGCGCGCAACCGCAAGCAATTAATTGAACTGGCAGAGGAAATCGATCTTTTTGGCACAGAAGTAGTGCCGTTAGCTTTGGATTTAACTCAGTCAGTAGCGGTGAATATTGCGATCGCCCAAGCTTGGCGAGATAGCGGCCCGATTCACCTGCTAGTCAACTGTGCGGGCGTCGCCCACCAAGCATCATTCTTGCGTTCCCCGCTGCCGTTAATCGAGGAAGAAATCGCCTTAAATTTGCTCGGAACCTACACAATTACCCGCTTAGTAGCGAGGCGAATGGCGACTCAAAAAGAGGGAACCATCGTCAATGTTTCGAGCTTGATGGGAAAAATTGCCGCTCCGACAATGGCGACTTATTCTGCTACCAAATTTGCCATTTTGGGATTCACCCAAGCTTTGCGAAGCGAGTTAACTCAGTACAATGTTCGAGTCACAGCTTTGCTGCCCTCTCTAACAGATACCGACATGGTGCGAGACTTGGAACAATTTCGCTGGGTAGTGCCCACAACTCCTGAAAAAGTTGCCCTAGCACTGGTGGCGGGATTGCACAAAGATGCGCCGGAAATCTTAGTAGGATATCAAAGTCATCTAGCAGTTTGGTGTCACCGAATTGCTCCTTGGCTGCTGGATTTTGTGTTGCGGATGGCAACTCCCGAACTTCGGGATAAATCGCAGCGCGATCGCAAATTGCGGGAGGCTTTAGCTAGCGGGCGATAAACCCTTTTATGGGCGGGCTTTCCGGCCCACCCTACAAGAAAACTCATTCTTTGTGGAACGGGCATCTTGCCCGTTCTTGAGAATGGTGCAAAATGTAAGTTATAGTTGATAATACTTATCATTATATTGAGTTCCAAAAATGAGCGATAAAAAATCATTTCTCAATTATAAAGGTAGCCAAAAACAAAAATCCTCTCTACCTCCAAATTCTCTGGTTGAATTAGCCTCTAGTTGGCGGATAGCTTGGGGGAAAACAGACAGCATCGAAGATAAGACAGCGTGGCGAGAAGGTCAAATTGCTATTATTGGCTCCAACCAAAATGCTCAGCTAATTCTAAGTCCATCAGAAAAATTTGCAGTTGTCGGCGATATTTGGCTGAGCAACCGATTAGAATTGCTCGAAAGATTGGGGATTTCTGCGAATAGCTGGCAGGGGTGCGATCGCCAATTAGTAGCTCAACTGTGGGAACGCTGGGGCGTTGAATGTTTGCCGATGCTGGCGGGTATGTTCGCGTTTGCGGTTTGGGACAGAGAAAGGCAAGTTTTGCGGCTGGCGCGCGATCGCACGGGTGCGCGCACTGTTTACTACACTGATGTTGGCGCGACTCGCTGGATTGCTCCTCAACAAAGGGCGATCGCACAATACCATTCAAGGGCGATCGACCTCGTAGCGCTGCGAGATTACCTCTGCTGCTCCTTCGTTCCGGGCGATCGTACCCTCTGGCAGCAAGTGCGAGAACTGCGCCCAGGAAGCGTTTTGAGCTTCCCTGACGAGACGATTTCCGCTTACTGGGAACTCCGAGAACAAGTGGTCGAGGCCGAACAATCTTTAGAATGGCACGGCGCGAGATTGCGCTCTCTTTTAGATGAAATTGTCCGAGAATATTTGCCTGCAAATCAACCTGTAGGCGTCTTTCTTTCCGGCGGGTTAGACTCTAGCTGCATCGCCGCTTTAGCTGCTAAATTTCACGATCGACCAGTTCACACTTACTCAATTCATTTTGGTGCAGAATGCGCCAACGAATTAGAGTTTTCCAGTCTAGTCGCCCGACACTGCCAAACTCAACACCACATTTTAGAAATTACCTTTCGGGATATGTGGGAAAAATTGCCAGAAACGATGAGCTATTTAGACGATCCGATCGGCGATCCGCTGACAGTGCCAAACTTGCTATTAGGAAAATTGGCGCGAGAATCGGTCGAAGTTGTCCTCAACGGCGAAGGCGGCGACCCCTGTTTTGGCGGGCCGAAAAATCAACCGATGCTAATTAACAGCTTGTACAATTCTCTCACTAATTTGGATGCGCTGCCAGCATATTTGATGTCATTTCAAAAGTGCGCTGCGGATTTGCCTCAACTGTTAAAACCGGAAATTTTGGCAGCGGTAAAAACAGAACCTTCGGTATTTAGCGCGGATTTGAATGCCAGCAGCAATTATCTCAATCGATTAATGGCATTAAATATTAAATTTAAGGGAGCAGACCAAATTTTGACCAAAGTCAACAACTTGACTCAAGCTGCTGACTTGCACGGGCGATCGCCTCTTTTCGACCAGCGAATAGTTGACTTGAGCATGACTATTCCACCGGAATACAAACTATCGGGAGTTGTGGAAAAAGCTGTTTTAAAACAAGCGGTTGCAAACCTTTTGCCCGCTCAAATTTTAGACAGGCCCAAAAGCGGGATGCTGGTTCCAGTACAGTTGGGATTTAAGAAGTTTTGGCAGCGAGAAGCTAAAGGTTTGCTGCTGTCGAAAAAAGCTGCGATCGCTCCTTATTTCAATCAATCTTTGATAGGTCAATGGCTAGACTATGAAGGAGATACCTGGGGGCGTTACGGCGTTAAACTGTGGCTGTTGGCGAGTTTAGAAATCTGGCTGCAAGGTAATAAGTAATATCAAATCGGCTTAATTGCACATTATATCTGTAGGGAAACGGCACTGCCGTTTCCTTATCTGCACGGACACCGCAATGCCGTTTCCTTACGCCACAAGATATTTGCGCGGACACGGCAATGCCGTTTCCCTACCGCACAGGATATTTGCGCGGACACGGCAATGCCGTTTCCCCACAAACCTCAACCAAAACTGTCAACAACATAAATAGAACTATCCGTACCGCCTAGCAAAATAAAACTGCTGTCATCGCTGCCTAAATCTCGACTCCCGGCAATGCCTCGATTCAAAATCTGAATTAGTCTTTGAGGACTAAACGATTCCAATTCTACAAAATTACCTACTTCCAACCACTCCAATTCTTCAGCGGATAAATTTTGACGAATTTCTGGCGGCAACTCTACGGCATCTCGTGCATATTCCTGAGAATTTAAAACAAGCATACTGTCACCAGCCGCAATAATTTGCCGGGGTAGCAGTCCGATATCAATAATTAGCGCGCTGCTATCTGGGAACCAATTAGGACTGGTGCGCAGGTGGTCAACTAAACCAAGTCCTCGGGGACTGCAAGCGTGCAAAGCATAGACTTTTAAGTCGGGATTTCGGCGCAGCATTTGCATTATTGTGTCAAAGATACTTTGAGGATATCCGGTAACGCTGAGGACTGCACAGTTGTTTTCAAAGTGAAAATTGTTGGCGATTAAAAATTGGGCAATTTCCGGGCGATCGCACACAACTAATCTATCAAAACTGTAAGCGCTGACATCGGGACTGACGGCAGCATTTTCATTGGTATCGCGGGGAGGTGGCAGCATTTTTGCGATCGGGTTGATTGCTTTCCATTGATTAATACAGGATTGACACTGATAAAAGTCACTCAACAAAGTTTGTGCTGTATTAAATATTTTGTGAGCGTGTTGTTGGTGTATTTTTCTAACTTGTGGACTCCCTGAATTAATAAATGTTAGCCCTAAAATCAAGCAACCTAAAAATAGATAAATGGAAAGTGTGGAACTTAATAATACACTAGAAAAGAGTCCTAATGCTATAATTAGCCATCCGAAAACTACCCAGACAATTCCATTCGGTGGTTGGTCAACAGTTACGTGTGTTGAAGTTGTGTAGAACACTTTAGGACTTTTTTCTTTGAGTCGCCGGCAAAAAAAATAACATAACTGTTGGGGAGTAAAAAACAACGTATCGTTCACTGAAATATCAGCGATCGCCTTGGCAAACATGGCGTCAGTTATTTTGACACGATTGATAGTAGTTGATTCAAAAACAAACCGATGCTGGCATCTTTTGCAGCGACCGCTATTGGCTCTGCGGTCTCTTAAATAATTGTGTGTTCCGCAGTTAATGCACTTCATAAAAATCTCCTATTGATGATTCAAAAAACTTGATTTGCTAACAAAACTCTGTAATCTTCTCTGCGGCGAATTAGGCGGTGTTGGCTATTGTTTTCTAACAGCACTTCCGCTGGCCTCGGACGGTGTAAAAAATGCGACGACATGGCATAGCCGTAAGCCCCCACATCTAAAATAGCCAGAATTTCCCCAACTCTCAAAGCCGGCAGTTGACAGTTTTTCCCCAAATAATCCCGCGAATAAGTAGTATTGCCGCAAACATCAGTAAGATGTAGAGAATTCCGGCAATTCCAGGTATAAATCTCGCGATAACCGCCGTGAACTGACGGCACTGAAAGATTGGCAACAGTAGTATCCACGCCGACAATTTGTTTGGCTTCCTGCCATTTTACGGAAACAACTCTAGCGAGCAAAGTAGCACATCCTGCTACAACAGATCGCCCAGGTTCAACTATTAGCTGAATTTCGCGAACTAGTTGGCTGATTCTGCTGGTTAATTCTGCTCCGAACAGTTCCCAGTCAAAGGTTGTACCTCCGCTGCGGTAAGGATAGCCAAAACCGCCGCCAAAATCGAGATATTCCCAATCTGGCAATTGCTGAGCTGCGGCAATTACAGTATCAATTACTTGAGTAAAAGCTGCGGTAGAATTAGTGCCGGTACCGCGATAAAAATGCAATCCGCTGAGCTTTAATCCGGCTTTTCTAGCGAGGGCGATCGCCTCTGGGAATTCAGTCGATCGCACTCCAATTCGACTGTCTCCTGTTAGTTCGGGCAAATTCAGTCTCAAACCCAAACGAGGCGGTTCTAAAATCTGTTGGTTTTCCCTGAGAGATTGGTAAACCTCACAGCACAACTGCAACTGAGCGAGACTGTCGAAATTCAGAGTTTTGACACCCCATTTGAGAACTTGTGCCATCTCATTTTGGTGCAAATTACTGCCGCTGTAAACAATGTTTTTGGACGCAAAACCTGCCTGAGTTCCTAAATAAATATCCCCCGGTGTATTGGCGTGCAGTCCCCACCCGCAAGCTTGAAAAATTTGCAGCAGTGCGATGTTACCGTTCGTCACGCTGGCAAAACAAAATTGAGTTTTAGGATAGGAAATTGCTTTAGTAATGCGGGCGATCGTCTGGCGCAAAATATCGCTTTGATAAACGTAAAGTGGCGAACCGTAAGTAGCTAATAACTCTTGAGCTAGGGAAAGAGTAAAAGGCGGTTCTTTGAGAATTGATTTGCGCTCTGCAATTGTTGACATAATGGTAAAGTAGATGTTTTTTTAATTAGCAATTATCCCAAATCCAGCTTTAATACCTCACTTATTCTTCAGTCCGCGAAGGCAGACTTCGTTTGTGTAGACGCGGTTTCAACCGCCGATTCATAAAGGGAGTAGCGTTTATTCTGCCCACCGCTGGCGGTAATTCCAAACCGATCGAGGCAACCAAAATGGATGATTCCAAGATTTGTTTTTCACTTCCTCGCCTAAGATTTGCGATCGCCAAATTTGCCACATAATTAACAGCCAAATAATTTCGCCAATGCGGCGGCCTTGAATTCCCGCTGCGAATTTGCCGGACACAATTTGAGCAGCTAAATCGGGTTGCCAGCGTTTCTCTGACAGCAGCACGGCAGGGTTCAACCAATCGCCAATTTGATGCCAAAATTCATTCAAACACCAAGAGGTTAAGGGAACCCCCATACCCCGCTTTTCCCGCCAAACTATTTCCGCCGGCAGCCAATTTTCCACGGCTCGTTTGAGGATGTATTTCTCGCAAGCACCCCGCAAACACAATTCTCCTGACAGTTTAAACGTCCAGTCTGTTAAGGCAAAATCGCAAAAGGGCGATCGCACTTTCAGACCAAAAGCTAGAGCTAAATTAGCAGCGCGGGGATGGATGTTCTGCGCGCCTTTGAGCATCAGCCCCGCGCGGCGGAGGCGGTGCAGCAAAGACCCGCCTAAAGCAGGATTAAGAGCCTCTAGCAGCCAATCTTGAGGGTGCAAATTATGAATTTGAGTGTAAATTTGCGGCTGGTAAACTTTAGTTTCGTATCCCCACAACCGATGAAAAGTTCGCAGGTATTGCAGGGCAAAAGCTTCGTCTCCGGCTGGATTTGCTGCTTGATAAATACCCGCTGCAATCAGGGGTTTATTCGTCCACCCAG
This sequence comes from Microcoleus sp. BROC3, assembly GCF_036702515.1. Taxonomy (NCBI): domain Bacteria; kingdom Bacillati; phylum Cyanobacteriota; class Cyanophyceae; order Oscillatoriales; family Microcoleaceae; genus Microcoleus; species Microcoleus sp. BROC3. The sequence continues at coordinate 6,706 of NZ_JAUBTQ010000003.1, read as the reverse complement.
CAAATAATTGATCGCCGCCTTCGCCGTTGAAAACGATATCGGTTTCTTGACTCGCAGCTTCATTTAAAAGGTAAAGCGGCACTGTAACTCCGTCGCCAAAAGGCAAATCTAAAGCTTTCACAGCAGAATGCAAAACTTGTTTGATCCGGTGCGGCCTGGCATCTACTTTTACTAAAGGAATTTTCAGCGCGCAGGCAACTTGTTCTGCCCAAGGATGTTCAGGAATTCCGGCTTCGCCAAAGTCGAGAGTATAAGCGCGCACTTTGACTCCGGCTTTTACTAATAAAGCTGCGACAACTGAGGAATCTAAACCGCCTGATAGAAATACTCCGACAGTTTCACTGCTGTTTATATCGGAAATTTGGCGCTCAACTGCATCTTTAAGTAAGTTTTGCAATTGGGCGATCGCTTCTGCTTCGTTTTGTATTTTTTCTGAACTTTCTCCCCATTCCAACAAGCGTTGTGATTTTGGTTCAAAAATGACACCGCTATCTCGATCGCACTCCCAAGTCAATTCGGTTCCGGCGGGAACGGCGAACACATTTTTGACAGGAGTTAAAGGAGTTGGGACATAGGAAAAACAGCTATAACCGTACAAACCGGGAATGCTTACATCTGGCTGTTCGCAAATATTTAAAAGCAGTTGCAATCTCGATGCAAACCAAATACTCTGCCCGATTTGCGTCCAGTAAAGCGTTACTCGCCCGAAGGGTTCCCTTCCCAAAATCAGGCAATTTTCGCGAACGTTTACCCAGACATCAGGTAACAGCAAACCGTTAGCTGATGGATATGTAGATAGTCCAGATGCTGAAAGGGCCGCGATTTGCAAAGTAGGTGAAGCGTAGCTATCCCGCAGGGAATCGCTCTTTTTGGTCGGCAAGCTTGGCGCGCGATCGAGTTCGGTACTAGCAACATTCCAAATTGGGTGATTTAGGCCGCCGGCGATGGAGAAACTGGAAGAATCCTCGACTTTTTGAACTGGAATTTCTCTGGCCGACTGGCTGATGATTTTCGCCAGCAGCGCGTCTGATTTGTGGCGAGAATCGCAGCCCCAGTATCCTAAAAATTGACGCGGTTTGTTGGTAATTCCCATATTAAAATCTATCCATAGGCGAGTTTTTTATGATTATTTAACTTCAAAGGATGTACTGCCGATCGCGCGACTTTCAACGAACATTTTAACTTGCCAATTTCCGGTAGCAGCAGCAGTACCAATTTGGTAGCGGCATTGAGTATTCCAGATAGGTTTGTCGATTTCGCGAGTCTGATAGCGGTTTTGTTTGACAACTTGACCGCTGGGGTCAATCCAATCGCAAGATAACGACAGTTTTTTCCCTATCGGTGCATCTTTCAAGGTAGTACGGTAAAAGATTTCTGGATTATTTTGGCGGGAAATAACTGTCAAATTGCCACCATCATCCTGCACCGAGGTTATGCGGTTTTGTTGAATTGAAACGCGATCGATCGCTTGTCGGTTTTGCTGAATGTAGAATCCGGTAATTGCGATCGCCCCCGCAGCAGCAGCCAATCCTCCTGCAATTCTTAGTTGAGTTTGAGTCAGTCCATTTTCCATATATTAAGACCCAGTAGGGTTTTTTATGAATGTTGTTCATGAATGTGGCTTACTGACATTAGTTAATTAACATCCTAAAACAGGTTAAACTTAAAGTAAAACACGCTAAACTTAAAGTCAATTCATAAATGTCATAACTTTTAGTTCATAAAAGTCATAATTATTTTTTCACAATCATTTCCATTCGCCCTGAAGGGTAAAAGCCGCCCAATAATAGGGCGATTGCCAGTTTTCCTGCTGCATCATTTCCATCTGCGCCGCCCTCAAAGCTGCCGCCGGCGCTAACTTTTGTTGCACCATTTTTTGATAAAACTTTTGCATTAACACAGCAGTTCCTTCATCATCCACACTCCACAAACTAACGGCCACCCGCTGCGCCCCCGCATACATAAAACCCCTTGTCAATCCCACCATTCCTTCGCCTTTAACATTCTGTCCCATTCCCGATTGACAAGCACTTAAAACCACTAAATTTGCCGCTAATTTCAAGTTAAAAATATCCGTGAGGCGCAAAAAACCATTAACAAGATTGCCTTTGTCATCTACCATCGACATCACAATTCCTGACAGTTCGGGATTTTGGCTGTTGGCAAGGCCGTGGGTGGCAAAGTGAATTATTTGATAATTGGCTAAATTTCCATCGATAGCAGTAGTGCGGCTGGCATCAAAATCAAATATTTGGCGGCTAGAAGCTGAGGGAAACAAGCTGGATATTTTTTGGGCTTCTTGGCGGGTAAATGCGAGGCGTTCGGGCGGCCATTGCCGATTATAAGCGCGAAGCGAGCGATTTAAACCGAGGTTGTTGGCTTCTAATTTTTCTGTGGTTGCTGGGGTGATTTTTCCTTTAATTCTTTCATCATCTGGACTGAAAACAGGGTCGGCTAAAATTGCTAAACTTTGGCCCGGCGGTTTTCTATCTCCGTAATTTTGCCGGATAATAGCGAGAGTTGAGGCGGAAGGCAGGGTAATAATTTCATGTGAGGCAATTAAGGGAACATTGGTATTTTGTCCCCGGGTTTGGTCAAGAGTTAACGCGGGAAAAGGGGTATAGTGCAGCACGCCGTCGGGAACAATTAATAAGCGTTTGTTTCCTAATTGGGCTGCGGCGGGCTGTAAAATTAATTGGCCCAGATTGGCACTGGCCTGGGCAACTTTTTGGGGAATATCTCTCTGGATTGGGCTAGTTACTGCGGTGCGGAAAGCGACTGCTGCTGTTTCAATGTCAACCTGTGAGGGCAATTCATAGCTAGTGAGTCCCGTGGATGTCACAACCCACAAATAACTGCGATATTCGCCAAGGGAATACTGCAATAAAATCGTGTTTTCATCGAGAATCTGTTTCTGAATTTCTGGCAGCGTTAAAGGTTGGGGTTGGGTGAGGGCAGCGTAGCGGGGGCTGGCGGTACGAATCTGGGCTTGAATTTGCTGATATTGTTGCAAAAGTGCGAGGCGCCCAGAGTCGATTTCATCGATTTTAGTTGCGTTGGGGTTGGGGCTGCTGATTGTTTCGATGCGCTGCTTTTCAATGGCATCGAGTTGCTGTTGCAGGCTCTTTTCTTGTTGCAGTAAATCGGGGGAAATGCCTTCGCGAATGTTGGCGTTACTTTCAAAGAGGAGTTCGAGGAGGCTGCGGGCCCTCGAACGTTCGCTGGCTTCTAAGGCTTTGGTATCGTAACCGGATTTAGGATGAGTTTTATGCAGTTGCATTAACAAATCGATGTAGAATTCGTAGTAGTCCTGTACTGTGGCAAAGTATGAGCTGCGGAGTTCGGGGCTGGCTATTTTGGTGCGGAGGTTTTCGATGATTTTAATAGAGAATTCAATGTCGTTGAGGGCTTCGCTAAGATTGTTTTGGTGGCGTTTGGCAGAAGCCATGTTGGAAAAGATGGTAGCTTCCCCGCTGCGATCGCCCACTGCCCGAAATAGGGGAAGGGACTGGCTGTAATACTCTAGCGCTTTCTGTTTTTCTCCCAATTGTGAGTAGACACTGCCTATGTTGCTGAGGGTGGTAGCTTCCCCACGGCGATCGCCTGTTACCCGTTTCAGGGGAAGGGACTGGCTGTAATACTCTAGCGCTTTCTGTTTTTCTCCCAATTCATTGTAGACATAGCCGATGCTGTTGAGGGTGTTCGCTTCCCCACGGCGATCGCCTGTTGCCCGACTCAGGGGAAGCGACTGGCTGTAATACTCTAGCGCTTTCTGTTTTTCTCCCAAATCGGAGTAGGCATCGCCGATATTGGTGAGGGTGGCAGCTTCCCCGCTGCGATCGCCGGTTGCCCGACTCAGGGGAAGCGACTGGCTGTAATACTCTAGCGCTTTCTGTTTTTCTCCCAAATCGGAGTAGACTAAGCCGATGTTGTTGAGGGTGGCAGCTTCCCCGCTGCGATCGCCTGTTGCCCGTTTCAGGGGAAGCGACTGGCTGTAATACTCTAGCGCTTTCTGTTTTTCTCCCAATTGTGAGTAGACTAAGCCGATGTTGTTGAGGGTGGTAGCTTCCCCACGGCGATAGCCGATTGCCCGAAACAGGGGAAGCGACTGGCTGTAATACTCTAGCGCTTTCTGTTTTTCTCCCAATTGTGAGTAGACATTGCCGATGTTGTTGAGGGTGCGAGCTTCCCCACCGCGATCGTCGGTTGCCCGACTCAGGGGAAGCGACTGGCTGTAATACTCTAGCGCTTTCTGTTTTTCTCCCAATTCTGAGTAGACTAAGCCGATGTTGTTGAGGGTGGTAGCTTCCCCGCCGCGATCGCCTACTGCCCGAAACAGGGGAAGCGACTGGCTGTAATACTCTAGCGCCTTCTGTTTTTCTCCCAATTCTGAGTAGACTAAACCGATGTTGTTGAGGGTGGTAGCTTCCCCGCCGCGATCGCCTACTGCCCGAAACAGCTTTAATGCTTCTTCAAATTTGACGATCGCACCTCTTTTTGTTTCCGCCGTTCCTTGCTGGTATAGTTGCAGTCCTTCTTTTAAAGCTTTTGCAGCAGCCTCGCTACTGCTATTTTGCGCCGTTTGTACGGTTTTACCAACAGGCACGGCTACTGCAACTGGTTGACTTAGCTGAACCGAAAGTGCGATCGACATACCGGCCAAAAACCATTGAGTGCGATCGAACATAACCACCCTTTTTGTATTTTTTTCCATCTTACTCACTAGCTCGCTTAGTGTAAAGGCAGGAAGAAGTGATATTATGTCCGCTATATCATTTCCACTCGCCCTGAAGAGTAAAAGCAGCCCAATAATAGGGAGATTGCCATTTTTTCTGCTGCATCATTTCCATCTGTGCCGCCCTCAACGCTGCCGCCGGCGCTAACTTTTGTTGCACCATTTTTTGATAAAATTTTTGCATTAACACAGCAGTTCCTTCATCATCGACATTCCACAAACTAACGGCCACCCGCTGAGCACCTGCATACATAAAACCCCTTGTCAATCCCACCATTCCTTCGCCTTTAATATTCTGCCCCATTCCCGATTGACAAGCACTTAAAACCACTAAATTTGCCGCTAGTTTCAAGTTAAAAATATCCGTGAGGCGCAAAAAACCATTGACAAGATTGCCCTTGTCATCTACGGTAGACATCACAATTCCTGACAGTTCGGGATTTTTGTTGTTGGCAATGCCGTGGGTGGCAAAGTGAACGATTTGATAATTAGCTAAACTGCCGTCGGTAGCGGTAGTGCGACTGGCAGAAAAATCTATTTTTTGACTGCTAGAATCTGAGGGTACTAAGCTTAATATTGTTTGGGCTTCTTGGCGGGTAAATGGTAGGCGATCGGGCGGCCATCCCCGATCGGAAGCACGAAGCGAGCGATTTAAACCGAGGTTGTTTGCTTCTAATTTTTCTGTTGTTGCTTGGGTGATTTTTCCTTTAATTCTTTCATCGTCTGGACTGAAAACTGGATCGGCTAAAATTGCTAAAGTTTGGCTTGGCGGTTTTCTGTCTCCGTAATTTTGCCTGAGAATGGCGAGAGTTGAGGCTGAAGGCAGGGTAATAATTTCATGTTGGGTGATTAAGGGAATATTTGCCTTTTGTCCGGCGGTTTGGGGAAGAGTTAAAGCCGGAAAAGGGGTATAGTGCAGCACTCCGTCGGGAACAATTAATAAGCGTTTGTTTCCTAATTGGGCTGCGGCGGGCTGTAAAATTAATTGACCCAAGTTTGCACTTGCTTGGGCAATTTTTTGGGGAATATTTCTGTAAGTTGCGCTAGTTATTGCGTCTCGGAAATTGCGGGCTGCTGTTTCAATATCGGCGCGTTTTGGCAATTCATAGCTAGTTAGTCCCGTTGATGTCACAACCCACAAATAACTGCGGTCTTCGCCGAGGGAATACTGCAATAAAATCGTGTTTTCATCGAGAATCTGTTTCTGAATTTCTGGGAGTGTTAAAGGTTGGGGTTGGGTGAGGGCAGCGTAACGGGGGCTGGCGCTACGAATCCCGGTTTGAATTTGCTGATATTCTTGCAGGAGTGTGAGGCGCTGTTTCTCTATTTCATCGATTTTAGCTTGCTGGGGATTGGGGCGACTGAGGGCTTCGATGCGCTGCTTTTCAATTGCATCGAGTTGCTGTTTTGCGCGATTTTCTTGTTGCAGTAAATCGGGGTCAATGCCTGCGCGAATGTTGGCGTTACTTTCAAGGAGGAGTTCGAGGAGGCTGCGGGCCCTCGAACGTTCGCTGGCTTCTAAGGCTTTGGTATCGTAACCGGATTTAGGATAAGTTTTATGCAGTTGCATTAACAGGTCGATGTAGAATTCGTAGTAGTTTTGTACTGTGGCAAAGTATGAGGTGCGGAGTTCGGGGCTGGCTATTTTGGTGCGGAGATTTTCGATGATTTTGATAGAGGCTTCAATGTCATTGAGGGCTTCGGGAAGATTTTTTTGGTGGCGTTTGACATCAGCCATGTTGAAAAGGGTGAGAGCTTCTTTTCCAGCGTTGCCGACAGCCCGGCTCAGGGGAAGGGATTGGCTAAAATATTCTAAAGCTTTGTGTTTTTCTCCCAAATCTGAGTAAACTAACCCAATATTGTTGAGGGTAATAGCTTCCATTGAGCGATCGCTGACGGCCCGACTCAGGGGAAGGGATTGGCTGAAATATTCTAAAGCTTTCTGTTTTTCTCCCAAATCTGAGTAAACTA